>JAZREB010000116.1:0-6224 GCA_045660585.1 Faecousia sp.
CCTGTACGAAGAAGTAAATGATGTTACTGCCAGCTTGATCGTTGCCCAGCTTCTGTACCTGGAAGCGCAGGATCCCGATAAGGATATTCAGTTCTACATCAACAGCCCCGGCGGCTCTATTACTGCCGGCATGGCTATCTACGATACCATGAAGTACATCAAGTGCGATGTTTCTACCATCTGTATCGGTATGGCGGCATCTATGGGTGCTTTCCTGCTGTCCTCCGGCACCAAGGGCAAGCGTATCGCTCTTCCCAATGCCGAGGTTATGATCCATCAGCCCTTAGGTGGCGCAAAGGGTCAGGCTACGGATATTGAGATCCAGGCACGTCGTATTCTGGAAATGAAGAAACGCCTCAATGATATTCTTGCCCAGAACACCGGCAAGGATCCTGAGACCATTGCTCGTGATTGCGAGAGAGACTATTTCCTCACTGCCGAAGAGGCAAAGGAATACGGCCTTATTGACAAAGTCATTTATCAGAGATAACAGATTTAGAGGAGATTAGAATTGGCTGATAAAATAGTTCGCTGTTCCTTTTGCGGAAAATCCCAGGGGAGTGTAAAGCGGATCCTGTCCGGCCCCGGCGTGTATATCTGCAATGAGTGTGTGGATATTTGCAGCACTCTTTTGCACGAGGATATGTACGAGGTGAAAGATCCCGTTGAGGGTGAAGCCCCTCGCTGTCTTCCCACGCCGAAAGAAATGAAGGAATTCATGGACGGCTATATTGTTGGACAGGAACAGGCTAAGATTGCCCTTGCTGTTGCAGTATATAATCATTACAAGCGCATTTATTTTGGTGAGGAATCCGATGTAGAGTTGCAGAAGAGCAACATCCTCCTCATTGGCCCTACAGGCTGTGGTAAGACTCTCTTTGCCCAGACTTTGGCTAAGATTTTGGATGTTCCCTTTGCTATTGCAGACGCAACTACTTTAACCGAGGCCGGCTATGTAGGCGAGGATGTTGAGAATATCCTTCTGCGCCTGCTCCAGGCCGCCGATATGGATGTAGACCTTGCAGAACGGGGTATTATCTACATTGACGAGATGGACAAAATTGCTCGGAAGAGCGAGAATAAATCCATTACTCGCGATGTTTCCGGCGAAGGTGTCCAGCAGGCTCTCCTTAAGATCCTGGAAGGAACCCTTGCTAACGTCCCGCCCCAGGGTGGTCGTAAGCATCCCCAGCAGGAGTTCATTCAGATCGATACAAGTAATATTCTCTTTATCTGCGGTGGCGCATTCGATGGTTTGGATAAGATCATTGAGCGTAGAGTAGATCGGAGCTCTGTTGGCTTCGGTAGCGAGCTGCGGTCTAAGAATGATATCGATGTGGGTGCGCTTTTTGCTCAGGTTCAGCCTGACGATCTTCTGAAGTTCGGTATTATCCCCGAATTGGTAGGCAGATTACCTGTGATTACCAGCCTGACCAGCCTCGGAGATAAAGAACTTGTTCGGATTTTAACCGAACCGAAAAATGCCCTGTGTAAACAGTACCAAAAACTCTTCGAGTTGGATAATGTTCTGTTAGAATTTGAGCCGGAAGCTCTGGAAGCTGTGGCACGATTGGCAAATGAACGCAAAATCGGCGCCAGAGGCCTGAGAGCCGTGTTGGAGAGCATTATGACCGGGATCATGTATGAAATTCCCTCAGATCCTACAATCAGTCATGTGCGCATTACTAAGGATTGTGTCTTAAAGGGCGCAAAACCTGCCATCTCCCACCGCTCAGTTAATGCCGAATGATCCCTTTGGGATTTCGGTTGTATGTTCTACAGGCAGTACCATTAGAACAAATTTAAAAGAAGAGAGGGGCGCAGTAATGTCCCCTCTTTTTCTTGTAGAAAGGAGGACTCTTTATGAATGAAGGAATACGGTGCGCAAAAATGCCCGTTTTAGCTCTTAGGGGAATGACCGCTTTTCCCAATACCGTTATGCATTTTGATGTAGGACGTGACAAGTCTATTCGTGCCTTGGAACGTGCTATGTCCGGCGATCAGCGAATTTGTCTCGTTACCCAATTGGATGTCACAGTAGATGATCCCGACTTTGATGCTCTGTATCTCATTGGTACCGTAGTGCATGTTCGTCAATTGTTGAAAGCATCCGGAGATTCTCTACGGATCCTGGTTCACGGGGAGTACCGAGCCTATATCAGGGAAGCTGTTCAGACCTCTCCCTACCTTGTAGCCCAGGTCGAAGAACTTTCCGATAGACCTTATCATATACACGAAGATAAGTTAGAAGCCTTGTGCCGTGTTTCTGCGGATCTGTTTGATGAATTTTTAGAGCTCTCTCAGAGACCGCAACAGGAGACTATGCTTAAGCTCCTGTCTACTAAGGAACCCGGTCATATTGCAGATATAATGGCCCATGCCGCTACCTTCGGCTATGAGGACAAAATGCAGGTTCTCCGTCAGCTTCACCCCGTACGTCGCTTAGAGCTTGTGCATAAGTTGTTTGCACGAGAACTGAATGTTCTCCGTTTAGAAGGGGAGATCCACGATTTGACCCAGCAGAATATTGACAAGGGTCAGAGGGACTATTATCTCCGAGAACAGATCAAAGCCATTCGTACAGAATTAGGGGAAAACGATGATGAAGCGGAGCTTGCAGAATATCGTGAAAAAATAGCTAAACTGAAGCTCCCCGAAGATATAGAGGCGAAACTCCGCAAGGAGGTTCATCGCTTAAGCAAGCAGGGATTCGGTTCAGCGGAAGCAACGGTGATCCGTAGCTATTTAGATGCTGCTCTCGCGCTTCCTTGGAACACTACCACCAAGGAACGGGTAGATGTTGCCCAAGCACGAAAGATCCTGGATCAGGATCATTTCGGCTTAGAAAAGGTCAAAGAACGAATTTTGGAGATCTTAGCTGTAAAACAGCTTGCGCCGGATATGCCCGGACAGATCATTTGTCTCGTTGGCCCTCCCGGTGTCGGTAAGACTTCCATTGCCATGAGTGTAGCAAGAGCCCTGAACCGCAAACTGGCCAGACTCTCTCTCGGCGGCATCCATGATGAAGCAGAGATCCGTGGCCACCGTAAGACCTATATCGGCGCCATGCCCGGCAGAATCATTTCCGCTATTACCCAATGTGGCAGTAATAACCCCTTGTTGCTCCTTGACGAGATCGACAAGCTGGGACGGGATTACAAGGGTGATCCCTCTGCCGCTCTTTTGGAGGTTCTGGATTCCGAGCAGAACAGTACGTTCCGAGACAATTTCCTGGAATTTCCTTACGACCTCAGTGGTTGCATGTTTATCACTACGGCAAACTCTCTTGACACCATTCCCAGACCTCTTCTGGATCGTATGGAGGTTATTGAGCTGAATTCTTACACCGATGAGGAAAAGCTGGCAATTGTCAAGAGACACCTTTTAGCCAAACAGCTTGCAAAGCACGGTTTAAAGAAAACCCAATTGCGCATTAGTGATGATGCCATCCGTGACATGATCCAGTGCTATACCCGTGAATCCGGTGTCCGTAATCTGGAGCGTCAGGTAGCAGCTCTTTGCCGAAAGGCCGCTATGAAGTTTGTCTCCGATCCCGAATTAACCCGGATTACTGTTAAGAGTAATCAACTTGCAGAATATCTGGGACCTGAGAAGATCCTCCCTGCAAAACTCCCTCCCGCAGATCGGGTAGGTGTAGTCACAGGCCTCGCATGGACTTCTGTCGGTGGTGAGACCCTTGAGGTAGAATGTAATGTCGTAGATGGAACCGGAAAGTTAGAACTCACCGGCAATTTAGGAGACGTTATGAAAGAATCCGTTCATGCCGCAATGAGCTATATCCGTTCCAGAGCTAAAAATTTCGGTATTGATACAGATTTCTATAAAACCAAGGATATCCACGTTCACTTCCCTGAGGGGGCAGTTCCCAAGGATGGCCCTTCTGCCGGCATTGCGATTTGTACTGCAATGGTATCTGCATTGACCGGTGCAACGGTTTGTCGCGAGATTGCTATGACCGGTGAAATTTCCATCCGCGGTCGCGTTCTTGCCATCGGTGGCCTGAAAGAAAAGACCATGGCAGCACTGCGTAGTGGGATCAAAACCGTCATCATTCCCAAGGAAAATGAAAAGGATCTGCAAGAGATCGACCAAACTGTGCGCAGAGCACTGAACTTTATTGTAGTTGAGCATGTGGATACGGTGATCCGCGAAACCCTAACTTTCCCGGAGGGGAAGGGAGACGTTTCCGAAGCGAAACCCAATGCCTACGCAATGCCCAATGAAAATCCCGGAACAAAGGCAGGTCTGAGACAATGAATTTACAGAAAGTAGAATTTGTAAAATCCGTAGCGAAAGCCGGAGATTTTATTGCAGATGGTCTGCCCCAGATCGCTTTTTCCGGCAAATCAAACGTAGGTAAATCCTCTGTTCTCAATTGTATCCTTCAACGGAAAAATTTTGCTCGCGTAGGACAAAAGCCCGGCAAAACCATTCATATCAATTATTTTTCCATCGATAAGAAGGCATATTTTGTGGATCTGCCCGGTTACGGCTATGCACAGGTTGCCGCTTCGGAGAAGGAACGTTGGGGGAAATTGATGGAATCTTATTTCCACCATGCAGAGCTGATTACTCTTGGCGTTATGATCGTAGATGCACGTCACGATCCAACAAAACTGGATATCGTTATGTGCGATCTGTTCCGATCTACCGGAATGCCATTTGTTGTCGTTGCAAACAAGCTGGATAAGCTAAAGCCCCGAGAGATCGAAGGAAACATGGCGCGCATTCGTGAGTGCTTGACCCTGGATCCTTCCGTTCCTGTGATTCCTTTCTCTGCGGAAAAAGGAACCGGCAGGGGAGAACTTGTTTCTGTTATCATGAAGGCTTGTGGCGCATAAAGTAGGAAAATTCTGATTTTTTCTATTGCGTTGCCGTTCATTTGATGTTATACTATAATAAGGATAAGAGTTTGAGGACAAACTGATGAATGAACCCACATACCATCTTACGGGTATTATGCGGAGTAATGGAGAACTCCCTGCGGACTTTGACGGTCCTTTAGGGGTTATTCTCCAACTCCTGAGTAAGAACAAGATAGATATTGAGGATGTGAGTATTTCATCCATCTTGGAGCAGTATCTGGCATATTTGGAAGAAATGAAGGCTATGGACATGGAAATAGCCAGCGAATTTATTGCCATGGCTTCCCACCTGATGCTCATCAAGACCAAAATGCTCTTATCCGCCGCAGAACGAGAAGAAGCCCTCAGTGAAATGGAACTTCTGATCCGTTCTCTGGAAGAAAAACAAAGAGCTACCGCCTTTGAACAGATCCGTAATGCAATGGGGTTCCTGGAACCTCGAAATGAGATCGGTGTTAATTTATTTACGAAAGAACCGGAGCCTATTAAGGTAGATCATACCTATCGCTATCAGCATGCTCCCGAGGACCTTCTTAAGGCCTTCCATGCAATCGCTGAGCGTAGCGAGCGACGTATGCCGCCACCGGTTTCCAATTTCCAGGGAATCGTAGGTGTTGAGCCTTATCCCGTCACCAAGAAGGCGGCCCAGGTTCTGAAACGCCTTCTTATGAAGGGTGTGGAGAAATTCCGCGCCTTATTCCGGGGAGCGAAATCCCGCAGTGAGATCGTAGCGACCTTCCTTGCTGTATTAGAGCTCTGCCGAACCAATTCCGTAACCATAGAAGGGGACAGCGATGATATCGACGTCCGCTTCCAGAAAATGCCCGAAGGGGAGCCGGAGGCTTTTGATGGATCAACTGAAACGCATTATTGAGGCTGTCCTATTTGCCGCCGGAGAGCCTGTCGAACTGGAGCGGCTTGCTAAAACTGCAGAGTGCGATGCATCCGAGATCGAGGAGGCTGCTCGAGCTTTGATGGACGAGTACGCTTTCGATCGTCGCGGTATTCGTATCGTTCGATTGGAGCATGCCTATCAGATGTGTTCCTCCGGTGAACTGTCCTCCTATGTTACTAAGGCACTGGAAACCAGAAAACCCCCGAAATTATCCGCCTCCCAGTTGGAGACTCTCACGATTATTGCATATTATCAGCCTGCAACCAAGGCTTATGTGGAACAACTCCGTGGCGTAGATAGTTCTTATTCTGTTAACGCATTGTTAAACAAGCATTTGATCGAAGAGTGCGGTCGTTTGAATGTTCCCGGCAGACCTATCTTATATCGTACAACTGCAGATTTCCTGCGTACCTTTGGCTTACAATCTTTGGACGAACTGCCTG
>JAZREB010000117.1:0-8904 GCA_045660585.1 Faecousia sp.
CCTTGGCAGGGATGATCTCCTGTGCCTTCATAACAGCGCCGCAGATAGAGCAGTTTGTTCCCTCGGTCTTACCATCAGTGGTACAGGTAGCCTCTGTTCCCTCTACCTTAGATGCCACATGGGATCGGTGGGTGTCGGAGGTATAGTAGGGGATCCAACTGCGAACCTTGTAATACGCGCCCGTAGAATGCTTGTGGGTAATGCCGTAGAAATTCCCATCCTTCAGCATAGTCACAAAGATGCGGTCGGAATCATGGACCAGATATGTCTCGTTCGGATAGACCATAGCAACGGTATCGGAATCGGGGAAATTGCTGATTCCCTTGACAGATCTGTGATCTGTAACCGGCTGCTCATCATAGTCCATAATAAAAGATTTGGAGGGAATATCGAACTGATAAACTCTCTTGGCACTGATCCACAGACGATCCTTGTTGCCGTAAACCGCAGAAAGATCATGACCGCTTCGGATATCCTCGGTAAAGGGCACATGATACTCCGTCAGCTCCTTTAGGGTGGGCTTTGCAGCGGTACCGCCGATCTTGTATGCGGTGATTTCCTCGGTACCGAGACACCACAGGATCTGACGATCATCATCCCACAGGACACCGTGAGCACCCTCCAAATCAGCCTGAACATAGGTAGAACTTGCCTTTCCCTGAGAGGAAGTATAAATGCGGATCCAGCCCCCGATACTTGCCGCAACCGCTACATTGCCGTTGGGCAGATAATCGATAGAATGGGGATTGGAAGAGTCCGACAGGCTGACCTGCCACAGATTCTTGCCCGTTGCAAAGTCAACCACACCCATAAACCCACGGGAAGAGCAAACCGCTACCACATATTTTTTCAGATTCTTACTGTAACGGATCTTCGCATCGGTGGGAGAATTAAAGGTCGTCAGAGAGCTGAAACCCAGAGCCGTGGTAGGCTTCCAGGACCAGGCAGTTTCCGCACTGTCTAAGTTATCCCCTTGCAGGTCGATCACATCGATCCGCTGATTGTACTGATCCATGAACGCAGCCAGCTCTCGGGTACCCACTGCGCGGTAGGTCACGGTATTTTCCATCTTAATACCGTCATTGGTGGTATTACCCATACTGCCAACTACCCAGCGGATCTTATCCCCGGAACGGACATCGATATTCACACCGAAGGCAAGCTCCTCCGTGGAGGTGATCTCCTTCCGGCTGCCGTTAGTGGGCCATATCTGCTGGTCATTCTTGTAGATCTGCAGAGAGGTGGGGGTCTTGCTTCCCTCTTCCACATATTCCGTATATCGAGAAACCGTAGTATATACACGGATCCGCCCATCATAGGGGACGGTATAGGTCTTGACCGTATCCCGGTTCTTTGCAGGGTGGAGCTTCACACCCAACTGGTCTGCTACGTTATAGGCATGGTTTGTCCAATCCGTAGCGAACATATATCTGCCGTAATGCTCCACATACTGATAGGTCATGGAGCCGAAGGTATCATCCTGATCCCGATACTCAAAGCTCCAGTTCCCCAGATCCTGTGCCTCCCATTGCGCCTTGGTCACTTGGAACTTTTCTCCATCGGCAACACAGATCTCCGGCTTGTCCACAGAGGTGTAGGTCACAGTGTTGGACATCAAAACAGCGTCACTGGTTACCTGCCCCATACCGCCGATGACAATGCGGATCTTATCCCCTGCGGTAACAGGGAGACTCACATTGAATTCCTTCTCCGTCTTGCTCTCCAGAGTCAGGTAGCTTGTATACAGGGGATATACCTGCGTAGAGTTTACCAAGATCCGCAGAGAGGTCCCATTTGCTCCGGAAGTGGTAATGTCCGATAAATTGTAGCAACGGGCTACCACAGTGTTCAGATTCACCGTTCCGGTATAGGGCACCTTGAAGGTCTTGACCGTATCGGCATTTGCAGCGGGATGGAGCTTTTCGCCGTTGGAATCGACGTAGTTATAGGGATTGGTATTCCAGTCGGAAGCATACATCTCCCGTCCGTACTTTTCTACCATCTGATAGGTCATAGGAGAGAAGGTGACCTGCCCCGCAGGAGTCCATTCCCAAGACCAGTGGGGATCTGCCTGCCCGAAGGTTGCCGCGGTCTTTTTATAGGTGAAGCTCTCTCCGACACGAAGGATCTGACCTACATTCTCTTCTACCGTATCATAGGTCACGGTGGTCTGCATATAGATTGCATCGGAGGTTTGGTTGTCCATTGCACCGACAACAAAGCGGAGCTTTTCTCCCTTTTTCATATAGATCCGAGTTTCGATCTCTTGCGGCTCCGTAGAATACAGGATCAGATAATCCCCCGCCGTGGGATAAACCGTAGTCCCCTCCAGCAGGACGCGGAAGGACGTAGGAGATTTGGTAGAGGGGGTCGTATATTCAGTCCCACGATAGACTGTGGCATTTACCGTAACCCAGCCTGTAGCCGGGGCAGTAAAGACTCTGGCAGCATCGGCCTGGCTATTGGGGTGGACGTTACCGCCACCGCTACGGGCGGCGCAGTAGGGATATTTCTCCCAATCTGCAACATAACACTCCCCTTGCCCATCTACGGTGGTAAAGGTCATATCGGCAAATTCCTCGGAATCAGCCAAGGCCCATTGCCATGACCAGATACTATTTTCCTTGCCCCAGTGGTCTTCCTTGGTATAGGTGTAGCTATCCCCTGCCTTAACCCCATGGGCCGCAAGGCTCACAATAGGCGCACAGCCCATCACAATAGCAAGAATCAGGAGTACGCAAACAAAACGACACTTTTTCATACCATAACTCCTTCACACTATTTTATAAAACTCACAGGCAGTAGCAATTCCTTGCCAACCTTATGTGCAACACTACCCTTTTCCGTCAGGATGGACAGTCGATTGCAGTTATTGAACACATCTGTTCCCATGGCAGTGACGCTGTTGGGGATCACTACATTGCACAGCTTTTGGCAGAAGCAGAAGGCATATTCCCCAATGGACACTGTTCCATCGGGAATTCTCTGAGTCTCCAGATTATCACAGCGAGAGAAGGCAAACTTCCCCACACTGCGTGTGCTATAGGGTAGCAGGATCTCCTTTAGGGATCTGCATCCGCCAAATAGGAGCTCCGGCACAGCCTCCACACCATAGGGAATCTCGATCTCCGTAAGGGCAGAACAGTTCAGGAACGTACCGTATCCCAGAGTCTTCAGTCCCTGGGGAAGGCTGATGTTCTGTAGCCGTCTGCAATGGGCAAAGGCCAGTGCCCCGATGGCTACCACACCGTGGGGGATCACCATTCGCTCTATAAAATCGCAGTGAATGAAGGCCCCGGCAGAGATTTTCTCTACTCCCTCCGGGATCACGGGCTCTCTTTCGTGGCCATAGTATCCAAACAGGGTGTGTCCGATGACCAGATATCCGTTGCTGTCTGCCAGTGCTCTGCACTCCTCGAAAGCAAAGTCTCCGATCTCCCGGACCCCTTCCGGCACTTTCAGATCTCTCAGATTTTCACAACGGGCAAAGGCATTGTCCCCGATGAATTTCAGGCTCTCCGGGAGCTTTACGCTGTCTAACTCCCCATGGTCGCAGAAGGCGTAGTTTCCGATCCCTTCTACCCCCTCGGGAATAGATACTCTGCGGAGCCTGCCTTGATAATCCTTCAGGATCCCCTTTTCGATTACAAAATTCATATATTTTACATCCTTATTTATTGAATTTTCCGATTATACACTCAGTATACAATACCCCACATCAAATTGCAAGCATTTTCAGCTTCTCCGCAAATTATAAAAACAGGGCCACCCTATATAGTGACCCTGTTTATATAGATATGGAAAAATTATCTTTCTACGCCCAGAACCTCGAAACGGACGGTACCGCAGGGTGCCTCATACTCGGCGATATCCCCAATGCGCTTGCCAATGAGGGCGCGACCCATAGGAGATTCATCGGAAATACGAGCTTCCATGGGGTTGGCTTCCTGGCTGCCTACGATGCAGAAAACATCCTCTTCGTCAAATTCCAGATCACGAACCTTAACCGTGCAACCCAGACCGACGACACCGCGCATTTCCTCGGTAACCTCGTCGCTGATGATCACTGCATTGTCCAGGATCTCTCTCAGCTCGGCAATACGGCGAGCAACCTGTGCCTGCTCGTTCTTTGCCTCGTCATATTCACTGTTCTCGGAAAGATCACCGAAAGAACGGGCATGGTCGATCTCCAGAGCGATCTCCCGCATCTTGTCATCTTCCAGATAACGTAACTCTTCTAAATAGCGATCACGCATTGATTCCGTGATTTTAACTTCGTTTGCCATGTATTATACCTCCAACATGATTGCAGTGGGATTGATTATACTTGAATAATGTCATTCTGTCAAGTATTATTTTGCAAATTGTTCTAAAGCTGCCTGTAATTGGGGGTCTTCTCCGTATGTTATGGTCTGAGAATAGATGGCAATATAAGTTTCGTCATCTACTTCGATTGTAACATCAGGAGTCACGCCGATCCCTTCTAAGTTGACACCGTTGGGGGTGCTGTAGTGTCCCGTGGAAATGGCAACGGCAGAACCGTCACTCATGGTAAAGGTCTGCTGGAAATTTCCCTTGCCTACGGTTTTGGTTCCCACAATGGTGGCCCACTCATATTCCTGCATAGCCGCGGCAAAGAACTCAGCCGCAGAGTAAGAATCCTCGTTGACCATAACTACCATAGGCAGTTCGATCACAGACTCACCGTCGGATTCATCTACGCTCTCATATCCTGCATAGGTCACAGAACGGAACAGAGGCCCCTCGGGCAGGATGTAGTCCAGGATCTCTACCAGATCATCCTTCCGTCCGCCGGGATTGAACCGCAGATCGAAAATCAGACCCTTAACCCCCTGACTCATCAGGTCATCAATGGCAGAAATGGTATCCTCTGCGCAGTGGTTCTGGAAATTCTCGATCTTAATATAGCCGACACCGTCCATGTTTTCGTATACCACCACGTCAACCAGAATGGTTTTCCGTTCCAGGGTAATATCCATATATTCCCCGTCTCTCAAGATGGTAATGGATACCATTGTTCCTGCCTGCCCACGGATCAGATTGCTCATGGCTTCGATGCCGATCTCTACGCAGTTCTGTCCTTCTACAGTAACGATCATATCTCCGGGAAGGATCCCGGCTTCGTAAGCAGAACCACCCTTGTTGACCTGGAGAACAGTGATGCCTTCATCATCCTCATTTTCCAGTGCAACAGTGACACCGATACCCACATACTCGTTATTGCTGTTTTCCAGATAGGACAAATACTCATCTGCGCTGATATAATAGCTCCAGCGGTCGCCGGTAGCCTGAACTGCCGCCTCTGCCAGAATATCCCCCAGAGCATCTACATCGTAGCCGTCCACATAATAGGTATCCAGCAGTTTTACAAGTTCTTTTAGTTTCTCATCATAGGCCATACTCTCCTCTTTTGCCGTTCCGGTGAGAGTATCCACCCGATCTGTAAACGTAGGCACGCATGCACTGAACATACAGCACACCATCCCCAAGATCAGCAAACATGAAATAACCTTATTCATACTGTTTCTCCTTAATAATAAATAACTCCAATCAACCAAATTCCCGTTTATCGAGCTGTTTATGTTGCGGTAATGGCAGCATCTTCTTCGCTCACGGTATCATAAAATCGACAAAAGTTTCTCTGTAGGGCAAGCTGCCCTCAGCTTGCCGGTGCAGGAACCGCCAATACCAAAAAAGCTACGATAATACGAATTGTGCCGGAAAAGACAGATTTATACAGCTACCTACCTTTAATAATTCGGTAGTTTTCACCGTCTGCCGCTTGGCGGACGGCAAGCTGAGGGCAGCTTGCCATACAGTTGGTGCAGTGTTTCTGATGGTCATTTTCTTGGAAATCGAAATTTCAAACTGCTCCGTAAGCTGTGATTTAACCTTCAAATTCCGATTTATCGAACTGTTTACCGATGCGGTAGGCACTAAAGCCTCCCTTGTGTAAAGGGAGGTGGCAGGGCATAGCCGTGGCGGAGGGATTGTGCGGGAGGCACTATAACATAAATATAATCAATGCGAAAACGAACAAATTTCTATATAATTTCTACGAATTCGCCTCATTCTGTGCGCAAATCAACCCCTACTGCGTCAATCCCTCACCGCCTTCGGCGGAGCTCCCTTTACACAAGGGAGCCTTTGGTCTGTGCAAACTTCAAAAGGGCAAACTATAAATCAGGGACTGCCCCCGGTGACCCAATGAGAATCACCCTGAGACAGCCCCCTTTTGTTTTTCTTAGGGTATGCTGATGTAGTTCATGGGGTTGACCGTGTTGCCATTGTAGTAAATGGTGAAATGGAGATGGGGGCCGGTAGAGTAGCCGGTGGAACCTACATAGCCGATGATCTCGCCGCGGTCAACATATTCGCCCTCGCTGACAGTATAATGGGTCATATGTCCGTAGAGGGAAGAATAGCCATCTAAATGGTTAACAACAACATAGTAGCCATAAGCGTAGTTGTAAGTAGCAGTGGAAATCACACCACTCTTGGTAGCATAAATAGGGGTACCCTGCCCTGCGGCCAGGTCTACACCGTTATGGAAGGAGTAGTTGCCGGTAATGGGGTGTACACGGTAGCCATAGGAGCTGGTCAGCATGGTGCAGTACTGCATGGGGAAGTAGAAGCTCTCTCCGGAAGAAGGAGGAGTGGAACTACTGCCGTTGTTGCTGCCGGAATTGCTGTTATTGTTGTTGTTCTGCTGTTCCTGCTCTAAGCGTTCCTGTTCCAGGCGCTTCTGCTCTTCCAGCCACTGCTGATAGAGGATCTCGGTCTTTTCCGCTTCCAGAGCAGCGATCTGGTCGCTGAGTGCAGCCTCTTCCTTTTCGTACTTTTCGCACTCTTCCAGGAGCTTTTGCTTGTTGGCATTGAGCTCAATGAGCAGAGCATCGGATTCTGCACGCTTTTCCGCAAGGACAGCCTCTGCATCGGCAAGTTCTACCTTCTTCAGTTCCAACTGAACCTTTTCTTCTGCCAGAGCGTCCTTGGCAGCCATGACCTCTGCGGCCATATCACGGATCTCGTCCATCATGCGCTGATCGGCACGGGCGACCTCCTCGATCATAACACGGCAGTTGAGCATGTCGGAGAAGCTCTTAGCCTGGAGCATAACCTCGAAGTAAGAGATATCTCCACGTTCCTGCATGGCGCGCATACGCTTCTGGTAAGAGGACAGGAGCTCCTTCTGCTCTGTTTTCAGATCGTCTACCATAGCCTGCTTTTCTGCAATGAGCATATTGTAGTTATGGATCTGATCGTTAACGTTGTTTACTTCCTTACGAGTCAGCTCGATCTCCTGGTCGACCTGGGCCTTCTGTTCTACGATAGTCAGGGTCTTACCACGGTTTTCCTCGATCTGTGCTTCTAATTCCTCTCGCTCAGCGGCCAACTGATCGGACTGACCCTGGAGGGCGTCGATCTCGGCTTCCAGATCTGCGACGGACTTTGCACCATTGACAGCCATCATGACGAAGCCCAACAGAATGGACAGGATCAGAAGGCCGGCAACGACAGAAACCATCACTCGCTTGTACTTATACATAAATAACCTCCTTAAGTTCCCTCGGTAAGAGGGGGGCGGTCTGTTGTCACAGTTGTGAAAAATCAGACCTTCAAGAAACGACGGATGGACAGAGAACTGCCCACAACACCCACGATCAGGCCTGCGATACCGCAAACCAGGGCAATGGGGAGCAGGAATGCCTTAAAGGGCATAAACTGCAAGAATGCAAGCTCAGCCTTTGCCAGAGCGTCGACCATAACAGTGTACAGACCCCACTCGATGAAGAAGGAGATGACTGCGGCGAATACGCCCAGCAGGAAACCTTCCACTACGAAGGGCAGACGGATAAATCCGTTGGTAGCACCGACCATTTTCATAATGGCGATCTCTTCCTTACGATCCATCATGGTCAGCTTAATGGTGTTGGAAATAATAATCAGGGACACAAGGAGTAGAACTCCCGCAATCGCCACAGATGCAATGACGATAACCGTACGGATGGTAGCCAGAGCGTTAGAAACGCCGATGTTGGCCTCTACCTTTACAATACCGTCAATGGCCTCGATCTCTGCAATGGTGTTTTCCACCAGAGAGTTGTCTTCCAGTGTGATAATAAACTGGTGACGCATATAATCCGATGCCAGACCCTCGAAGAGGGATGCCTCGTCCTCGTAATCCCGGATGTAGACCTCCAGAGATTCCTCGTTGGATCGGAACTGGGCATTATAGACATTTTCAAGCTGATTGATACGGGAGCCCAGGTGCTTGGCCTCCTGTTCGGACAGAGTCTCGTCAACAACGGCGATCATCTGCGCCTTGCGTTGCAGATCCTCTACCATTTCCGTCAGGTTCAGGCAAATGAGGGCAAAGCTGTTCATGATAACCAGACAGGCAACGGTAATGCAAACCGCCGCGAAGGACATAAAGCCATGCTTAAAGGTGGATTTTACACCCTGTCCACAGAGAAATAGGAAATTAGACTGTCTCTTCATAGCTATAGTACCCATCCATTCTGTCACTGACGACCTTACCTTCGTCAATGGCGATGACTCGCTTGGTAAAGCGGTCGACCAGACCCTTTTCGTGGGTAACGATCAGCACCGTCGTACCCAGAGCGTTGATCTGCTCCAAGAGCAGCATGATCTCGAAGGAGCGAGCAGGGTCAAGGTTACCTGTGGGCTCGTGAGCGATGATCATAGTGGGATTGTTAACAAGGGCTCTTGCAATGGCAACACGCTGCTGCTCACCACCGGAAAGCTCGTTCGGGTAACGACGAGACTTATTCTCAAGTCCGACAAGTTCGAAAACGTAAGGAACACGCTTCTTGATTTCCGCACTCTTCGCACCGATGACACGCATCGCAAAAGCAACAT
>JAZREB010000118.1:0-6865 GCA_045660585.1 Faecousia sp.
GATATTTCACTCCGAAGGAATTTCATTTCGCTCCAAGGGAGCGATAAACTGTGATTTTCAAGGGAAATTGTGTCGAGGCAGGGAGTACATGGGGTGATTTATCAAAATGACAAGTAAGAAGATTGAATTATCCAAAATCGACTATGACAATTATAGGGCAGAGATGACGGAAGTTGGTGACCGGGGAGATAATAACCGTGGGAATCCGGCGGTGAAATGGTGAAATTAATACACTTCCCGGGGCGGGCAGTAGGAGAGAAAAACCCTTGTAATAACAGGGATTTTCGAGAAATTTAAAATGTAAGGGCTTACTGTTTCACATTGCACAAATATCACAAAAATGATTGTTTGATATTGTACAGGATTATAACTGATATTTGCTGAAATAGTATTGATTTATTCTATTCTATGTGGTAATATGGTATCATATAGAATGTGAAAGTTGTACAATTATCGGATTTTGACATGACAAAATCTTAGATAGAAATGTACAACAGTCATTGAGTTTAGTTTATGTTTCTTTTTTTACGAGAATAGAGGAGGAAATTATGAAAAAGATTTACGAAAAACCCAAACTATACTGCGAGGAGCTTTTGCCGGAGTCCCTGCTCTGTGGTTGTCAGGTGAGAAATAACAATTTCAGCTATGTTGAAATGTGTGGCTATATGATCAGCGACGATAACCTCATTGGAGGTGCATTTTCCATTTTCGGTGAGACTTGGTCAAACTGCATGGTAAACCATGAGGCGCTGAAGGATACGGAATATGAGTACTGCTACCATGTATCTGCAGTTACATTATTCAGTTCTTAATCGGCGTTTGCCACCTTTTTCTATTTTTTATCTTTATGTCTATAATTTGTTTCACAAATGAAGAAAGGAGCTTTACTATGTTTATTTCCAAATTTTTGCGTTCGTCTTTGGCTGTTCTTCTGATAATTGCCTCCCTTTTAGGGATGTTACCCGGTGTTTACGCTACCGAATCGGAAGAACAGGATCAGCTTGTTATCAGCGAAGAACAGCTCATGGCTGCATCGGATGATACTACCTATGAGGATGTCTCCCGGCAACTCGATGACATTCTCTATAATGAGGCCGGTATTGACGAGTCCAATCAGCTCTTTATCGGTGATCCCGAATTACCCTATTTCCCCGAGGAGGACGAAAAGGGTGCCACCCGTTCCGATGTGATTGCCGATAAGGCCTATACACCCACCTATATCTTTCTGGATTTTAAGGCCGGTAGTATATCCCGTGACTTTAACTGGCAGGGACAGGGAACCTATGCCAGTGATGATACTACGGAAACTAACTATTACCATCCCAGCTATAATTCCGATAATCCCATCGGTCTGTTAGGTTCTTATTACGAGACCACTGATCCCCGTGTCTTTATGCCCATTGATACCACGGCGGCAGGTAAGGCACGTCTGGGTAATTATGTACTCCAGAGTGGTGACATTGTTCAGGTTCGCATTCACAGTATTTCTGCCAATGCTCTGTTCAAGGCCACAGAGCCGGCAGATGGATATGCGAAGATGACCACATATTTCACGGTCTGTACCTCCGGAACCATCAATGCAGAAAAGGCAGCAGATAAATGGTATTCCTGTGGAACCGATACTCTTTGGGGTAAGACCACCGAACAGATCGTCAATTTTAAGATTAATTCTGCGCGAGTTGGCGACACTCTCCACGCCCTGCGTTATGACCCCCTGCAGAAGTTGTATCAAAATGGTACTGCGATTGACTATGCTTTTCCCAAAACCACGATTTTCATTGACTATATTTATGTCGGACCTAAGGATAGGGCTCCTGTTAAAGTTACTTACCGCAATGAGACCGATAGTGCCAATATGAAGATCGATGGTGCTGACATGAGTTATGTAGGCTGGGGGCAGGGAGCGCCCTACTGTGACCACGGCCAGACTAACTCGGAGACTTCCACTACCCAGACCGCATGGGGATGGATGGTCTATCAGGATACGGATGGGGACGGTACCTACGAGGATATGCGCAAGTTCATCACCGATCCTACGACCTTCCCCTGTGAATATAACACCAAGTTCGTCCTGAAGAAGCTCTC
Source organism: Faecousia sp. (assembly GCA_045660585.1). GTDB lineage: Bacteria > Bacillota > Clostridia > Oscillospirales > Oscillospiraceae > JAZOXB01. The sequence goes on from JAZREB010000118.1 coordinate 2,086, forward strand.
TCTCCGTAAGCAGGACCCCAGTTCTACCCAGGAACCCGAAAATGAAGATCCCAATGACGATAAGTACAAACTGACCATTGACGGTTTCGATACTGCTACTCTGGATCTTGGTAAATACGGTAAGCCCCTGAATATTACCCTGGTACTGGACCGTTCCGGTTCTCAGTCTGAATTTGTCGGCACGAAGAATAAAGATCTATTTTCGGTGACTACTTCCGACGATATGACGGAGAAGCTTAAGTTACTGGATAAATCTAAGTGGCCCGGCTACTACCGTGCTACCTGTTGGCGTAAGAACAGTAATAAGGGTTCGAGCTCCACCGCTGCGACAGAGTTTGTATTTAATATGCCTATGCGTTACTATCAGAACCAGTGGCAGATGCAGATCATCGATGACTGTAACTGTGAGCCCAAAAAAGATGCACAAGGTAATTCATATAATAAATACCAGGACTATGGTATCTTTTCCCATCTTGACGGGAAGGGTATGAAACAATGCACCCATGTTAAATGGGTGTCTATGTCCAAAGGCTTTAGTACCTATAGCACCTTGCTGAAAAATCAGGGCAGCGTAAAGGAAAATAAAGACGGAACGGTTATTAATATCAAAACGAAATTGAATTATACCATTGAGGATGCTCCCTTCCAATTCGGTGTTTGCAGAATGGGTAAGCTACAGGACTCTGTCGACGACTTTGTGAACAGTCTTGTCAATAGTACCAAGAATTTGGCGCCCGGCCAGAAGCACAGCCTCTCTATCCTCAGCTACGGTGCCTCTGTTTATATTAAGGGATATCCATTCCGTGACTGGAACGGCGATTGCAAAAAATCCAATAGCTCCAATGGTTATAATCTGGATCTGTCCTTAACCTGTACGGATCTGAACTCTAAGAACTACAGATCTATTATCAATATGCTCCGCCAGCCCCTGGTGGTGGGTGCCACACGAACGGATGCAGCATTCGAACTCTTGACAGGGACACTTAACGATATTGAGGAACAGGCCGGATACACAAAGGCTACGCAGACTGCTACCAATTATATTAAAGCCCGTGACACATCACGTAAGCGAATTGTCGTATTCATGACCGATGGTGTGCCAGCTTCCAACATTAAATTCGACTATAAGATCGCAAATGCTGCCATCATGGCCTCCAAAACACTGAAAGCGGATAATACCACTACGGTTTACGCCATCGGCGCTATGAAGGGGTTGGACTCCAGTAAGTTGGAGATTATCACCGAGCGTGGTGTTGACGACAAGGGCAATAAGGAAGATGTTGCCGATATGGAGAAGAGATATAGCGAAACGGACCGCGCAAACGATTTCATGAATGCTATCTCCTCCCGTTGTAAGGGCGCAGAGGTTTACTGGACTTCAGTTGTTCCCAAGGGCGACTATTATATGTCCTCCAACGCAGCGGGCGATCAGATTACCGCAGCTATGGAAAAGCTGTGGCAAGGCGAGGCGGCATCTCTTGGCGCTTCCGGTAAGACGGGCTTAGCCTCTCTGTGGCTCTATGAGCACTTCGGCAGAGAATGGAAGATCGACTCCGAACAAACGGTTAAGATCTGGGGTGAGGCATATGTGGGTAACGGTCAGTACTCCGGTGAGAGAATCCTGATCGGCGAACATAAGATCACGGATGTTTCCAAGGCGGCGTCTCTTGAGGGCAACGGCTACATTCTCCATGTGGAGCCTTTCGATGATCAGAGCTTCGCGCTGAACCTACAATGGAAGGATGCAAAGTCCGCCTTCCTCCGGGAAGAATCTCTGAGTACCGACACCAAGGCCAAGGCGATCAAGAGTGGCGAGTCGCTGGATGTATCCAAGGGCTACAAGGTCTATATGGAAATGCCCATTGAGGTTGACCGTAACAATACCTTGGGTGGCAACAACATCCCCTTGACCAAGAAGGGGAGCGGTTGCTACAAGGCAAACGGTGCGGCGGATACCGCAAAGGGTGAAATACTCTTTGCCTACTCACACCCCGATGCCAACGTATACACCACCGTCGGTAGTGAGGCTCACGACTACTTCCTGACAATGGATGAGTACATCGATATTGTGATCAACAAGGATAATAAGACCCTCATCAGCGTAATGGAAAAGATGGCTCGTATGCCCGAGGATGTTAAGGTTGCCAATGAAAAGGGTCTGTCCAACTGTGACTATGTGAAGTTCGATGTATCACTAAAGGCTCCCTCCGGCAAGACCTTATACCACAAGGGTGTTGCAAACTATGGTGACGAGACCCTGTCTAACAGCGTTTACGACTTCGACAACACCAACAACGCTGTTGCAGATCTGAGCAAAGATCAGATCTTTACCATGACGGTTTCTATGACCCATAAGACGAAAAATATAGACTTCTTCGGAAGAGCGCCTTATGAAAATGTCAATCAGACCTTTGATCCCACATATTATATTCCCAAGTTTGCTGTGGTTGACTATGGCGATTCTGTCTCCGTCCCCATGGATCTGGAGGGCAGAAAATATGCAACAGACAACACCCGGATCACCGATGTTTCCGGTGGCTCCCTGTCTGTTGCCAACGGCGAAGGGAAGATGAAGCTGACCTATTCCGGTCAGATCCTGAATGCTCCCACCGCCGCAACTACCTACACCTACACCACCAACAACATTCCCATGGGTGCCGCTTCTACCAAGGTTAACCGTGAGATCATCATGATCCCCGGTAATGTTGTGGCCTATGATGATACGGTCATCGATTTCCAAGATACCGGCTGGTCTACTGTAGGTACTAAGAAAACCATCGAGCAGACCTATAACAACGCTACGATCCATGGTTATGATCCTTTGTACAATTCTGCAGATCATTTCCACGGCTCTGTCAGGGTTGCTGAGGTCAACAAGACCAATACCTCTTATTTCGGTGAGTTCACCTTTACGGGTACGGGCTTTGAGCTGATCTCCAAGACCACCAAGGATTCCGGTGTCATTGTTGCAGAGGTCTGTCAGGGTACAGAAGCCAATGCCGATACCCTTATTAAGAGTATCGTCTGTAACACCTACTTGTCTACGGACGACTATCATCAGGTTCCCGTAATTCGGTGGGACGGTAATTACGGCACATATACCGTAAGACTGACGGTCCTTTACAATGTGATTTTTGCAATTGATTCTTCTAAGTCTCCCGTGTCTACCGAAAAGGTTCGTCAGATCATGGGCTACGATGACAGCGTGGATCTGACCTATATCCCCACCAAGAGCGAAACTGCTACCCGTGCTATTCGTCCATCCTACAAGGGCTACATTGACGGCATCCGCATTTTTAACACGCTTGAGAGCAGTCCCCTGGTTGATAGTGTTTACAGCTTGGCAGGGGAGAGCATTGCTGACTTTGCCAACATGTATGATATCGTTCTGGACAGCACCAACTGGGACGGCGAACATGCTGACGGTATGCTGTACCTTGCAGAGCACCAACAGCAGACCGGATCCGGTGATGTGTCCGACGTTGGTAATGTGGGCTTCCCCCTCTTAATGGAAGGCACCATCCATGTTCTGTCTAAGACCATCAATGGCATAACCAGATATTTCTATCAGGATCAGAATGACAATCAAATAAAGGATCCCACCTATGGCTCTTATGTTTGGGCCGATAAGATCTCTAACGGCAATATTACTTATATGGCCAATACGCTCCAGCTTCCTGAGGGCAATCTGATCATTGCCGCCAAGGATGCCTATAATTATTTCGGACTTGAAAACAGCCTATCTCTGAGTGGCAAGTTAATAGCTCCGGAAGATGGAGTGGTTTCCAAGGAAGACGAAAAAAACTATGTTCTGGTCATGGAAAAGAGCGGTAATGGCATTACTGTTAAGAGCGGTAGCCAGTATCTGTCTTGCAGTTCTGACGGAACGACCCTCGGCACTTCTACCTCTGCCTATGTGTGGACTCTGGGCGAAAGCAAACTGGGTACTGTCCATCTGGTGGATTCTACCGGCAAGATGGCCCTTTGTTATTTCCCCTCTACGGGCAAATTCGGCATGAAGGCACTATCCGATATGGATCCCACTAAGGATACCACCGACTACGGCTACTATGGTCTGGAGATCATGGGGACTTCTACTTCCGATTATTCCCAGAGAAAGACTCTTTCCCGTGCTTATGTAGAGAGCCTCATGGGCGAAGGTGCAAAGATCTACACCTCTACCTATAAGAGCTACGGCGCCAAGGGTGAGGTCGTCCTCAAAAACGGCTCCGGTGTTGCTTTTGAGACAGCAGGATCTACGATTTATGTCAGTTTGAAGTCTACCAATGGCCAGAGTTGTACTGTTAAGGTTTGGAACGGTAATGACTGGGAGGACTACAAGGATCCTGCCGGAAATACTCCCTTGCAGAATCTGACTACCGCTACGGAACAGTTCTATGATTTCTCCCATTACAATGCAGACGGTGGCATTATCATTAAGAACACCGGCGAGGGTCTCTTATCTGTTGTTCATGTAAAGACCTCTATTGCGACCATGGGCATTCAAATCGACAAGGAACTGGCTATGGAAGCCATTAAGGCATTTGAGACTCCTGTTGCTGAGACAGAGGTCGCAGGTCTGAAGCTGAGCCACTCTCTGAATCTCCGGAGCAACATCAGCATTAACTACATTGTTGCTAAGTCTGCACTGGAAGGCTACGAATTCTACGAGCTCACCGCAGAGGTTGCAGGAAAGACCTATGAGATCGGCGGAGTAGAAAAGGGGAACTACGTTTACTTCATCTTAGAGGGGCTCAATGCCGCTATGATGAATGATAAT
>JAZREB010000119.1:0-2656 GCA_045660585.1 Faecousia sp.
ACCGCTTGGCCTCCGACTTTGAAAAACGACACCGAAAATAAGGGTGTCCTTGTGGACCGATATTGGTATCAATTAACATCCCGATGATTCTGTATTATAAAGCTAGCTTTGAAATGGCAGATATACTTTTGAAATCCGACAATTATGTTTTTCTTCCCGTTTATAGAATTCCTGTAGTAAACCAAGGGAGTATACGAACTATGAGTTTTAATTGGTGTGATTACAATCCCAATACAATGGATTTCATTGAAAATTGGCTGGATAAAAGTGCTATCGAATCCACGGGATTAGACGAGGGTTTTCGTGCTTTTTATGAATATTGGGCAAGCGAGGATGGATTTGTCGTTGGGGAGAATTTTTGGTGCAAAGTCATTTCTGAAAACGGCAAGCCTGTTGCTGTTATTGCTTTTTGCCTGCATGAACATACGATACTAATTATGGAAATGGTTGTCGATCCCCAAGAACGTGGACGGGGTGTCGGTACACAACTGTTGAAAAAACTTCTTGAAGACAAAGAAACGATTGGCTTTGTCATTCAAAAAAGTGATGCGGTGATATTCCCAAGTAATATAGCATCGCAAAAGGCCTTTGAAAATGCGGGATATAAATATCACCACACCTATGAAGATGGCACCGCTATGTATTATGTTTATGAAGGTAGTTCCGAGTAATCCTGCTCTCATTGACGCGGCTGTATGGACGGGATGTTTAGTGGCAGAAGAGTTGAGAATTTGCAACCGCTACGCCCTGTAAAATTCCTCTTTATTTTGATATAATCATGATGCTACAGTAACAGATGCTTTTGAGAGATCAGGGAGGAACAGTTATGATTATTTGTTTGGGCGAAAACATTAGGAGTTTACGCATAGCAAAGGGAATCACCCAGGAGCAATTCGGTTATGAATTGGGAGTAACGTCCCAAGCGGTGAGTCGTTGGGAAAATGGAGCTACCTATCCCGATATTACCATGCTTCCTGTAATTGCGGATTTCTTTGATGTATCTATGGATGAACTCATGGGACGGGGGCGAGCACTGGACAGCAAGGAGCGCAATGCCTTTTTCGAAAAGATCAATGAGATGCGAGATTGCGGACGGTATGAGGACATTTTAGCAGCATATGACAAAATGCTACATAAGCACCCCAACGATGTATATTTGCTACATGGGAAAGCAATTTCCCTTTATAGGAACTTTCAAAAGGATCAAGAGATATCTGTCGCAAAGGAGATTATTTCCTTATGCAAGAAGATCAACTGCTTCCATAAGCCCGATATGCAATGTGGAGCAAATGCACTGCTTGTGCGTGTATATGCTTGCATAGCAGAGGTCGAAGAGGCAAGAAGATTAGCTAACGAGCTACCCTCTTTTGAGGTCGGCAGAGAATTGCTGATTTCGGAATGCTTGCAGGGCACAGAGAAAGCGGAGCATTACCGGTACTTGATAGAACGATTTGAAAGAAAAATCGCACTGTATAAAAGGCACATCGGCGAGTAGGGACAAAAAGGTAGAATAGAGTGAGAATCGCAAAGACGGCTTGTACAGAGTTGTTGCAAAACGGCACCGAAAACAAGGGTATCGTTGTGGATAGATATTGGTATCAGCTATCCTTGTGATGATTCACTCTTTCCATAAAATGCAAGAAATATAATCGGAGGGAACATGGCAATCAAAGCAGTGGAACAACCTGACTTGATACAGATCGATGAGTCCCTACGCCTTCGCAAATTTGACGGAGTGTACGACTTTGCATTGGAATGGTATCAGGATTTAGAACTGGTATGGATGGTGGATGGGGACAGAGTCCCCTACACACCGGAGCTACTGACAAAGATGTATACATGGTTAAACAATGAGGGAGAGCTGTACTTTATCGAAGCGTTGGAGAACGGCATATATAAGCCCATCGGGGATGTGACCTTCTGGCAAGAAGATATGCCTATTGTCATAGCCGATCCCAAATACAGGTACAAAGGGATAGGAAGAAAGATTATTTTAGCCCTTGTTCAGCGAGGGAGAGACCTTGGCTATGACTACCTGTGCGTTGAAGAGATCTACGATTGGAACGAAGCCTCCAAACGATGCTTTGAAAGTGTGGGCTTCCGCCCGGACAAGAAAACAGAGAAAGGTATGTCCTACAGGCTGGCACTTTGAATCGGAGGAAAAAATTATGATCCAAATAATCAAATCATATAGTGAGTGCCGGGATTTTGTATCCGGCTTTCAAAGAGACACCAACTTCGCAGATCCCATGCTGTCCAATGAAGCGCAGGTGCAATGCAATCTCATCAGTGCTATAGAAAACCCGGACAGTTATCGTGTTTTTGGCATTTACCGAGAGGATCAGCTGATCGGTCTGTTTGCATTTCTTGTTCTTCGGGACGAACAGTACATCGAAATGCTGGTGGGTCTGTCTCGCGAAAAGGCGGCCTATTCGGATGCATTCCACTACTTGGAGCAGTATTATCCCGGTTACAGTGTGGACTTTGTATTTAATCCCGGCAACTATATCCTGAAGGAGCAGTTGGTGCTGCGTAATGCAGAGTTTGAACCGGAACAGCAGAAGATGGTACTTGTCACACCTATACTTGGTCCGGACACCACCGGTGCGGAAATACTGTCTGAAAAATATATCGGGCAGTATTGTGCCATCCACAG
>JAZREB010000120.1:0-3924 GCA_045660585.1 Faecousia sp.
ACAGACACCCTCCACGAGTCCGTTGTTCCCCACGGTGATCTGGATACTCTGGAACCCAAGGACATTGTGGAGATCGTGAAGAATGCCGGTATCGTAGGTATGGGCGGTGCAGGCTTCCCCACCTATGTCAAGCTGAACCCCGGCAAGCCCATTGATGCGGTTCTGATCAACGCTTGCGAATGCGAGCCCATGCTCACCGCCGACCATCGTGTGCTTTTAGAGTATGCAGACGACATTATCTACGGCCTGCAGGCTGAGATGAAGTGCGTCAATGCTCCCAAGGGCATTATCGTTACCGAAGAGAACAAGCCCCACGCCATTGCTCTCTTCCGTGAAAAGACCGAGGCTATCGAGGGAATTGAAGTGCTGGAAGTCAGCACCCAGTACCCCCAGGGCGGTGAAAAGATGCTCATTAAGCGTGCCATGGGTCGTAGCGTTCCCAGTGGCGGTCTTCCTGCAGATGTTGGGGCTTGCGTCAGCAACGTCTCCACCGTTAAGGCTATCGCCGACGCTATCAAGACCGGCATGCCTCTCATCGAGCGTGTGACTACCATCACCGGTAAGTATATCCCCGAGCCCAAGAACTTTGTTGTCCGTATCGGCACAAGTGCCGCCGCTCTGGTAGAAGCCTGTGGCGGTATCAAGGGGGACAATGTTCTGGTTAAGGCCGGTGGCCCCATGATGGGCTTCCCCCAGACCACTCTGGACACCCCCATTATGAAGGGTTCCAACGGTATCATTGCCATCGACAATGACGAGACCGAAGCCAACGAGTGCATCAAGTGCGGTCGTTGCGTAGATGTCTGTCCCATGGAGCTCAAGCCCTTGCACTACTACAAGCTGGCATCCAAACAGGATTGGCAGGGTTGCAAGGATCAAAAGATCATGGACTGCATGGAATGCCGCTCTTGTGAATATATCTGCTCTTCCAAACTGCCTCTGGTCACCATGATCAAGATGGGCAAAAACGGAGTAAGGGGGCTGAAGTAATATGCTGATCACAGAACTGAAGAACAAAGAATTACTTAAGAGCCAACTGCAGGGCAAGGTATTTATGCTCCTGTGCCACGGTTGCAGTGAGCTCCGTTTCCCCGAGAAGGAAGCAGAAGAACTGGTGACCGAGTTGACCGCCGAGGGCATTGCCATCGGTAACCTTACCACCGATTATATTTGTAACGAAGAGAACCTGAAGCTCCGCCTTGCTCCCTATGCAGAGAGAATCGCCTCCGCAGATACCCTCCTGGTTCTGTCCTGCGGTGTTGGCGTACAGACCGTGGCTTCTCTGTATCCCGAAAAGCGTGTCCTCCCCGGTTGCGATACCTACCGTCTGCCGGGCTTCCAGGGCGTGACTCCCTTGGAGCATGACTGCAGGCAGTGCGGTCAGTGCTACCTGAACCTCACCGGAGGCATCTGCCCCATTACCGCCTGCTCCAAGAGCCTGATCAACGGCCAGTGCGGCGGTGCCAAGGACGGCAAGTGCGAGGTAGACCCCAACATGGAATGCGGTTGGGAACGGATCTACCGGAAGCTTGAACAGCTTGGCCGTCTGGATGTTATGAAATGTGCCGTTCAGCTGCGTAACTACGCAACAGACGACGCCGTGTCCAAATAATAAAAGGAGAATATTGCAATGAGAATTACCGAATTATTTGCTAAGGGTGAGTTTGTTGTCACCGCAGAAGTAGGCCCTCCCAAGGGTATCCATGTTGACCATCTGGTAGAGGAAGCCAAGGAATACCTCAGCGGAATCACCGCTGTCAATGTCACCGACAACCAGTCTTCCGTTATGCGTATGGGCAGTTTGCCTGCTTGTATCGCTCTGAAGAATGCCGGTCTGACTCCCATCCTTCAGCTGACCTGCCGCGACCGTAACCGTATCGCTCTGCAGTCCGAGCTTCTGGGTGCCGCTATGCTGGGCATTGAGAACATCCTCTGCCTCACCGGCGACCACACCAAGATGGGCGACCATCCCGGTGCAAAGCCCGTATTCGATCTGGACTCCGTTTCCCTTCTCCACACTGCTTGCCAGTTGGAAAAGGGCATTGACCTGGGCGGTCAGCCTCTGGTAGGCGAGCCTCCCAAGTTTGCCAAGGGCGCCGTTGTATCCCCCTGCTCCGACAGCGTAGATGCACAGCTTGCCAAGATGGAACGTAAGGTCATGGCCGGTGCGGAATACTTCCAGACCCAGGCCGTTTTCGATTCCGAGAAGTTCATCCGCTTCATGGAAAAGGCTAAGCAGTTCGGCAAGCCCGTTCAGTTGGGTGTCATCATCCCCAAGTCTGCCGGCATGGCAAAGTTCATGAACAAGAATGTTGCCGGTGTCTGTGTCCCTCAGGACATGATCGACGCTCTTGCCACCGACAAGGAGCGTGCCAAGGCCGGTATCACCGGTGTTGAGATCGCCGCCAAGATCATCAAGGAATGCCGTCCCTACTGCCAGGGTGTTCACATCATGGCTCTGGGCTGGGAAGCCAAGGTTCCCCAGATCCTGGAACTGGCCGGTATCTAATCATTCATATAAACACCATGGGCCGACCTGCTTTTCGCAGGCCGGCCCTTTTTAAATGGGTTTATATGAGTTTATGTCGTTTGGGTAACATGGAGATACATCTTTTTTACGGTATCACACATATTTATGGGCTTGAAGGTGATTTGGGGATGAGCTGACTGGAATACCACAAAAATCTGGTGTGCAAAGCCTTGCCCGATCCAATCAATATCTGCAAAATCAATGATGACTTCTTCAAAGGATTCCAGACGGTTGCATACCCGTTTTGCTTGAGAACGAGAAACCGGTGCGGTATCAAACATATTTTTCAGGGGAATAAGGGTTTTGGTAAATCCGCCGTCGATGTCGGCATAACGGTCAAACACATCTTGAGGATTTTTCTGAGAAAAGTTAGAGAGCATCATATATACGCAGGTGCCGACCTGAGGAGAATACTGCATGCTATCAATAGACATATCCTCATACTTGTTGTGGGTGAATACTTTTCGATCGGAAATGATCATAAATTGATCCATGAGCTTTGAACTGAAGAAAATACCTTCGCCGGAATGGTTTGCAGAATCTGTGGTTAATTTGCCCTTAAACAGTTCGTCGATAGCATCATCCAAGGTGTCATAACCGAAATACTCCTTGATTTTCTTAAAAATACCGATACCGTCGTCTATAAGGAATACAGATGTATTCAGATAGTTTTGAATAATGATCAGTCGTACATGTTCTGCGGCAGAGTGATCCATAACATTATTGGTCATCTCGCTGAAAGCGTATGCCCATACATCTTTTACATTTCTGTCGAAGTCTTTTAGATGCTGTTTGAGAAACGCCTCAAAGGCATAGGTGTCGCTGTCCAGATGACCTTCTTGACGGCTGAGAGAATAGGTATATACATTCTCGACTAATTCGTACTCGCCCCGTTTCACACGACGGATGATATTTTCGTTTACCAGTTCTTTGATGTAGCCGTGAACGGTATTTTGGTTAATGCCAAAATTATCGGAAACGGTTTTTGCGATGCTTTTATCCCTTTGATAGATCTTTTCTAATAGGTAGAGTACAATTGCTTTTTTCTTAGGTTGGTCGAATCGCATATAACATCCCTCCTTTTCTATAGTATACCTCAGTTTGAGGAAAAAAGTCAATAGAAATCTATTAGAAAACTCATATAAAATTGTATTTACTCGTCTTAAATTATTCTTTACTCGCTTTGAAATGGTTTAAAACGAGTAACTATAGCTGTTACGTGGAAAAACGGAGCTTTTGATGGCTCTGGGCTGGGAAGCCAAGGTTCCCCAGATCCTGGAACTGGCCGGTATCTAATCATTCATATAAACACCAAGGGCCGACCTGCTTTTCGCAGGCCGGCCCTTTTTAAATGGGTTTATATGAGTTTATGTCGTTTGGGTAACATGGAGATA
>JAZREB010000121.1:0-10247 GCA_045660585.1 Faecousia sp.
ACCTTCGGTGAGGATATCACCGCCATTGTCGGCCCCAACGGCAGCGGCAAATCGAATATTTCCGACGCCATTCGCTGGGTCATGGGTGAACAGAACTCTCGCTCCCTCCGCGGTCAGAAGATGGAAGACGTCATCTTCGGCGGCACAGAGAAACGTGCCCAGGTAGGCTTTGCAGAAGCTACCTTAGTTCTGGACAACTCCGACCGAGCTCTTCGATACGATGCCGATGAATTGATGATTACCAGACGGTATTTCCGTTCCGGTGAGAGTGAATACTATATCAACAAGCAATCTGTCCGTATGCGCGATGTCCATGAACTGTTTATGGACACCGGTCTGGGCAGAGAGGGCTATTCCAATATCAGCCAGGGTAGAATCGACGAGATCCTGTCCCTGAAATCCGTTGACCGTCGCGAGATCTTTGAAGAAGCCGCCGGTATTTCCAAATACCGCCACCGGAAAGAAGAGACCGAGCGCCGTTTGGCCCATACCGACGATAACCTCCTGCGTATCGGGGACAAGATCTCCGAGCTGGAGCTTCAGGTGGTCCCTCTGCGGGAGCAGGCAGAAAAAGCCAAGGCATATTTGGCTTTCCGGGATGAACTGAGGGGTCTTGAGGTTGCACTGTGGCTCCACTCCTTAGAGAAGCTCTCTGCCACCGCCAGAAAGGCAGAAGAGGACTACCACTCTGCGGCTTTCATCCTCAGACAGGAGCATGAGAACTTAGAAAAGTTCTATGTTACCACAGAGACTCTGACCTTCGATCTTCATAACAGAGATATGCTCACCGAACAGCTCCGTGAAGAGATCAGCCAATCTGATGCCGCGGCGCAGACAATCCGTGGAGAGATCGCGGTTTTGGAGACCAATTGTCGCAATGTTCGAGAAAATTTAGACCGGGTCAAGCAGGAATTGTCCGAGCAGGATCACCGTAGCAGCAGTATTGCAGAGCAGATCAAGGCTCTGGAATCCCGTATGGAAGAGATCCTGTCCCAGAGCACCGATTTACGCCGTTTGCTGACTGAGGCAGAGGCAGAGGGGAAAAAGTTGGCAGATTCCTCCGATGGTATGACCAAGCGGTATCTGGAACTGCGTAATCTTCAGGAACGCTTCCGCACAGAGCATTCTGCCAAGACCACCGATCTGTCTGCTGTACGGGAATCCGTTCAGCGCAGTGAGACCCGTCGCAGTGAAGTAAGGGAGGATTGCGGTACTGCCGAACAACGTCGGCAGGACGCACAGAATAAGCTACGCAACGTTCGTAAGAACCTTACAGAGGGCCGTGAGGAGATCACCGCCTGCAATAACAGCATGGACGGCTACAAGCTCCGTGCCAAGGCCAGAGAGCAGAAGCGGGATGAACTGAAATCCAAGATGGACAAGACCACTGTAGAGCTGGATACGCTTCGTTCCCGTCTGCGGATGTTCATGGAGATGGAGAAGGAATACGAGGGCTTCTCCAAGGCTGTCCGTGTAGTCATGCAGGAAAGTGACCGTAAGAGACTGCAGGGCATCCATGGCCCCGTTTCTAAACTGATCCGTGTAGACGATGAATATACCATTGCTGTAGAGATCGCATTGGGCAGTGCCATGCAACAGATCGTTGTAGATAATGAACAATGCGCCAAGGTCGCCATCCAGTACCTCAAACGCAGTGACTCCGGCAGAGCGACCTTCCTTCCCATGACCGTAGTGAAGGGACGACTCCTGAACGAACGTGGGGTAGAGGAGGCAAGAGGCTTTGTAGGCATTGCTTCGGAACTGGTTCATTGCCAGGCCAAATATGCAGACATTATTAAGGATCTTTTAGGAAGAACCGTTATTGCAGAGGATATGGACTCTGCCATTGCCATTGCAAATCGTTTCGGCCACAGATTTAAGATCGTTACCTTGGACGGTCAGGTCATCAATGCAGGTGGCTCTATGACCGGTGGTTCCGTTTCCCGTAATGCAGGTATCCTGTCTCGTGCCAACGAGATCGAACGTCTCCGGGAAAAGGAGAAGGAACTGGTTTCTTCTTACGACAGCATAAAGTCTGCTTATACAGAGGCTGTCCGCCAGACCAATGAGGTCGCTTTTGAGCTCATGAGTCTGGAAGGAAAGCTCCGTACCGCCCAGGACGAGGTTCTCCGTCTGGAAGGTGAGGAAAAGCAATACACCGTATTGGAAGAGGCTATCGGCGACGCCATTACCTCTGCAGAGAAGGAACTCCGTGCAATAGAAGAACGGATCGCCTTTGATACCAACCGGGGAAAGACCCTGGAAAAAGAGATCCTGGATCTGGATCAAAAGATCCAGGGCACCGAACAGGATCTGAAACTGGTTTCCGACGGACAGAGCGTTGCCGCAGAAGAGAGCAATCGTCTGTCTGACCGTATGACCAAGCTCCGCATGGACATTGCCGCCTTAGAAGCAGAGAAGACAACTGCTCAGGAATCTGTGGCATCTCTCCGTGGGCTGGAACAGGCTATGCAGGGTGACCGCCAGCAGAAGCTGTCCCTTATCGGAGTATATACCGACGAGGAGACTGCCCTGCAGGATAAGATCAAGGCAGAGTCTGTACGGCTCAATGAGCAGGAGAGCAACACCGATGCCCTGCGTGGCAAGCTGTCCGAGGATCTGGCAGAACGTCAGAAGGTAGAAGCCAGAAAAACCTCTTTGGAAAAGGATATCCAGAACAAAAACAAGGATATCCTGAATATGGAACGGGAATGTGCCCGTTTGGAGAGCAAGAAAACCTCTGCGGAACTGGAAGAAAAGCAGATCATCGATAAGCTGTGGGATAGCTATCAGTTGACCCGTTCCACTGCCCCTGAGGCGGCTGTGGAGATCGAATCCATTATGACCGCTCAAAAGCGTACCGCAGAACTGAAACGAAAGATCAACGCCTTGGGTCACCCCAATATCGGTGCCATCGACGAATACGCCCGTGTGAACGAGCGCTATGAGTACCTGACGGGGCAGCGGGATGATGTCCTGACCTCCAAGCGTGATTTAGAGGGTATCATTGCCGACATTACCGCCCAGATGACGGAGATCTTTGCAACGGAATTTGCTAAGATCAACCGCTATTTCGGCGAGACCTTTACGGAAATGTTCCGTGGTGGTAAGGCTTCTCTGGAGCTGGAGGATCCCACTCAGCCTCTGAGCTGTGGCATTGAGATCCGTGTCCAGCCCCCCGGAAAACAGCTAAAAACCATCACCCTCCTTTCCGGCGGCGAGAAGGCCTTTGTTGCTATTGCCCTTTACTTTGCGATCCTGAAGGTACGTCCCACGCCCTTCTGTATGCTGGACGAGATCGATGCGGCTCTGGACGACCGTAATGTAGAACGTTTTGCAAGTTATCTCCGTGGCTTCAGCGGTAAGACACAGTTTATCGTCATTACACACCGTCGTGGCACCATGGAAGAGGCCGACGTCCTCTACGGCGTTACCATGCAGGAACAGGGCATTTCCAAGATACTCCACCTGGATCTGAACCAGATGGAACAGCAGTTGGGTATCAAACTGGAAGAGTCCTAAATAATTTAGATTGGATGTGAAATCATGGGATTTTTTGATAAGATTAAAAACGGTCTGAAAAAGACCAGAGAGGCTGTTGCCAACACCATCGGCAATGTATTCGCTTCTTTCCGTTCCGTGGACGAGGATTTTTACGAAGAACTGGAAGAGAGCATGATCCTTGCGGATATGGGTGTAGAGACCTCTTGTAAGGCTGTTGAGCTCTTGCGTAAGCGTGTCAAGGAACAGAAACTGAAGGACACCGAAGAAGTCCGCGCCGCCCTGAAGGAAATCTTAGTAGAAATGCTCTGCGTAGGAGACACCCGTCTGAAGGTGGACACCAAGCCCTCCGTGGTTCTGGTCATCGGTGTCAACGGTGTAGGCAAGACAACCACCATCGGCAAGCTGGCGCATAATTTTGACGCACAGGGTAAGAAGGTTCTTCTCTGCGCCGCAGATACCTTCCGTGCCGCCGCCGCAGACCAGTTGGAGATCTGGTCCAACCGTGCAGGTGTGCAGATCGTTCGCCAGCATGAGGGTGCAGACCCTGCGGCAGTTGTGTATGATGCCATCCAGGCCGCCAAGGCTCGTGGAACGGATCTGATCCTCTGCGATACTGCAGGCAGACTCCACAACAAGGCTAACCTGATGAATGAGCTCAACAAGATCTCCCGTATCATCGATCGGGAACTGCCCGATGCAGATAAAGAAGTCCTTCTGGTTCTGGACGGAACCACAGGACAGAACGGCCTCTTACAGGCCAAGGAATTTAAGGCAATTGCCGGCGTTACCGCCATCGCTCTGACTAAGCTGGACGGCACTGCCAAGGGCGGTATCGTTATTGCTGTTGCCGATGCACTGCAGATCCCTGTAAAGTATATCGGTGTCGGCGAGCAGATGGACGATCTGATGCCCTTCGATGCAAAGGCCTTTGTGGATGCGCTGATTTGAGGTGACACATATGAGAATTGACGGAAGAAAAGCAGACGAACTGCGACAGGTCAAGCTGACTACAGGCTTTACCAAATTTGCAGAGGGTAGCTGTCTTATCGAAATGGGTAATACCATGGTTCTGTGTAACGCCTCTGTAGAGGATCGAGTTCCGCCCCATGTTACTAAGGGCGGCTGGGTCACTGCGGAATATTCCATGCTTCCCCGCGCCAATCGGGAGCGGAGCAAGCGTGACGTTTCCAAACTGAAACTGTCTCCCCGCAGTGCAGAGATCCAGAGACTTGTCGGTCGCAGTCTCCGCAGTGCAGTGGATCTGGAAGCATTGGACGGCTATACTATCACCATTGACTGTGACGTGCTCCAGGGGGACGGTGGCACCAGAACCGCTTCGGTTACCGGTGGTTTTGTGGCACTTGTCCTTGCATGTCGGAAACTCCTGCTGGAGGGCAAGATCCCTTCTATGCCTGTAACGACCTTTGTCAGCGGTATTTCCGCCGGCATCGTAGGGGACGAGGCACTTTTGGATCTTTGCTACGAAGAGGACTCCAATGCTATGGTAGATCTTAACTGCATTATGACCGAGTCCGGACAGATCATTGAGCTTCAGGGTACAGGTGAGGGTAGACCCTTTACTATGGAAGAACAGCAGAAATTGCTGGAACTGTGTGGCAAGGGCAACGGTATTCTCACTGCCATCCAGCGTGAGTGTGTAGGAGAATTGGTATGAAACTTGTTCTTGCCAGCAATAATGCCCACAAGTTAGAAGAGATCAGCAAGATCCTGTCTACCCTGGGCTTAGAGGTCGTCCCCCAGAAGGAACTGGGGATCAATATTGAGCCCGATGAAAACGGTCTCACCTTTGAAGAAAATTCTTATATTAAGGCCAAAGCCATTATGGATGCCTGTGGCCTTCCTACCATTGCAGATGATTCCGGCCTTATGGTAGATGCCCTGAATGGAGAGCCCGGTGTTCATACCGCCCGTTACGGTGGGGAATCCGTCCGTACCGATCGGGAGAGATACGAGTATCTTCTCAGCCGTATGGAGGGGATCCCTCAGGAACAGCGTGGTGCGAAATTCGTTACGGTGATTACCCTTTTGTTCCCCGATGGCCGTAAGGTCGTCGCACGGGGCGAGTGTCCCGGCAGAATTCTTTTTGCCGCCGAGGGAACCAACGGTTTTGGTTATGATCCCGTATTCTATTCCTATGATGCAGGCAACAGCTTTGCGCTCCTGCCTGCAGAAGTTAAAAATAGCTTGTCCCACCGTGCAAGGGCACTGACTGCCCTGGTGAACAAGATCAGAGAGGAGAACATCCTATGATTACCAGTAAAGAGAGAGCCGATCTGCGCAGTCAGGCCAACAACCTGGAAACTACCTTAATGGTAGGTAAGGGTGGTGTGACCGAGAATATCATTGCAGAGGCTAAGACCCAGTTAGAGGCCAGAGAATTGGTCAAGGGTCGTGTTTTGGAAACTGCCCTTCTTTCCGCCCGTGAGGTCAGCGATGCCCTCTGCGAGGAGATTGGATGTGAGGGGATCCAGTGTGTCGGATCCAAATTTGTCATCTACAAGAGATCTGAAAAGAAGGCGCAGGAAGCCGCCAGACAGGCTCGTGAGCTGAAGAAAAAGAAAGCCAACCCAGTCCGTCGCGGTGCACAGGAACGTCGCCGTAAGGCAAAGGAAGAGCGTGAAAAGCGGAATGAATATTTCAGACAGGCCGCTGTAAACGCCGCCATTGAAAAGAGAAGAAGTCAACAGGATTGATACTGTCCCGTAGCCATAAGGGAAGGAGTGTGACCTATGGCAAAGATCGGCATTTTTGGCGGTAGCTTTAACCCTCCCCACGAGGGACACATTTTAGCGGCACGAGAGTTTATGTCTCAATTGGCTCTGGATCAACTCTTGGTCATTCCTGCGGGGGATCCGCCCCATAAGACCTTTAGCGCCAATTCTCCCACAGCCCAACAGCGTTTGGAAATGACAAAGCTGGCAGTGGAGGATATGGAAAATACCCTGGTGTTGGATCTGGAGATCAACCGCCGTGGATTGAGCTATACAGCAGATACTATTGAGATCCTTCGGCAGTCTTACCCGGACGATGAGCTTTATCTTCTCATGGGAACGGATATGTTCTACTCCTTCGGCTCCTGGTATCAGCCGGAGCGGATCACCAAGGAGGCAACTCTTGCCGTTGCCCATCGAGATGCAGACTCTCCCACACGACTGAAAAGCTGTGGAGAAACCCTTGAGAAGACTCTTGGAGCAAGGATCGTCTATGTAGAGAATCAATACCTGCCCCATTCGTCCACCTCAGTCCGGGCTATGATCGCATTCCGGTGTGCGGAGTCTTATCTTGCTCCTCGGGTTATGGAGTATATCGAGCATCATGGTCTATACTATGCAGGTAGAGATCTCAGCGGGTTATCTTATGACCAACTTAGACAGATCGCTCTCAGTCTCCATAAGAGTAAACGGGTCAATCATGTCATCGGTTGCAGTGAGACCGCCGCCGCTTTGGCAGAGCATTACGGAGATAGTGTAGAGAATGCACGCCGTGCCGGTATTCTCCATGATATTACCAAGGCCCTTAACGGTACAGAACAGTTGCAATTATCCGAAAAATATGCTATGATATTAGATAGCTTTGAACGGGAGCATCCCAAACTACTCCATGCCAAGACCGGCGCAGTGATCGCAGAGCGTATCTTCGGAGAATCCGAGGAGGTCTGCAGTGCCATACGATGGCATACCACAGGTCGGGAAGATATGTCCTTGCTTGAAAAGATCGTCTATCTTGCAGACTATATGGAGCCTAATCGGGATATAGATGGGATCGAGGAGCTCAGACGGCTGACTTGGACAGATCCGGATTCCGCCCTTATGTTGGGCTTGGAGATGACCATGAACTATGTTAGCTCCCGTGGTGCCAAGGTGGATCCTCATTCAGCCGCGGCATTGCGCTTTTTACAGGAAAGGAAGCAAAATCAATGAGAAACCTTTTTGATGACAGTGCTTCTCAGCACACGGAGTCCCCACGACCTGCTTCTAAAGGGGGGCACGCCGCCGGAGTACGGGCTGTTGTGTTGTTTGTACTGTCTGTAGCGATTTTTATATTCTCGGTATCCATGTCTCTGTACTTGATCCACGACAGTGGCAATACGGATCCCATGGCTACAGAGGTAAATGAGATCAAACCCCTGGAGTATGAGGTCAATGTACCTCCCACCCAGCCTGTGACGCAGGGACAGGATGATCCCTATCAGTTGGAACTGAAAGCTCCGGAAAGTAGCTATGGCTCTTCCGTTATTAACATTTTACTCCTGGCAGTGGATGGGGATGTAAATGATACCCAGATCCTTTGCAGTGTAAATTTGGCAGATCGATCTCTTTCCATGATCAGCATTCCTCGTGATACCTATGTTGCCGGTGACTATGAAGTTCCCAAGGCTAAGAACATCTACGCTTCTTACGAAGAAGGCAAGGGAGTATCCGCTGTAAAGGATGCTGTCCGTGGTATGGTGGGGTTTGCGATAGATTATTATTTCGTTTTGGATCGTCAGACTTTGGCAGAGTGTATGGCACTTATCGGTGGCCTGTCCTTCGATGTGCCGGAGACTCCCGGATATCATAGCCTTAAGAGCGGAACCCAGACTCTGGACGGAAATTCTGCCTTTGAACTCTTCTGCTTTAAGAATAGCTGGAAGGATGTTGAAACAGATCCTCCACGGGTACAGAGGACATTCTTACTTGCCCTCTTTGATGCTCTTCTTGCGGATAAGGGACGCATTTCCGAGGTCAGCGTAAAACTTTCACAGGTGGCAGATACTGACCTCACTGTAGAAGAAATGGCCTATTTAGGTTATCTGCTTGCGGATTTTGATTTCGAGAATGCCTTTAGCCGAGCCCTTCCCGGTGGAGAAAAGACCATCGATCAGGAGACTTATTACGAAGTAAACCCGGAAAATGCAGTGGAACTGCTCAACGAATATTTTAACCCCATGCAGAAGGAGCTGACGGTCTTTTCCGTAAACTTCCGTCAGGAACAGGGAGACAGCGGTGAAGGGGAGTATTCCGATTTCGGCTTCTCCAGCTCTACAGAGGAGAGCGAATCCGATGGAGAAGAACCTTCTGATGGAGATGGAGAAACGGATTCCGATGAGGAAAACGATCCTCCCTCAAGCGAAGAAACAACGGAAGCCTCCGAAGATAGCGGAGATTCCGATAACGGTACAACTTAAGTCAAAGGAAAGGAGAATTTCTATGAATACACCGAAAGAAATTGCATTGCGAGCAGCTAAGGCCCTTGACGACAAGAAGGGCATCGGCATCAAGCTCTTAGAGGTAGGGGATGTTACCAGCATCGCAGACCATTTCCTGATCTGCACCGGTAGCTCCAATACCCATGTTAAGACCCTCTGCGATTGCGTAGAGGCTGTTGTGCAGGATGAAATGGGGGAGACCCTGCTTCACCGTGAGGGGCATCGTGGTGGCACTTGGGTACTTCTGGACTTTGGCTGTCTGGTTGTCCATGTCTTTACCAACGAGACTCGCGAATTCTATGATCTGGAGCGTCTGTGGAATGACGCTAAGGAAATTCCTGTAAATTTTGAGGAGATTGAAGGATGAAATACGATTTTACCGCAATTGAGCAAAAATGGCAAAAAATCTGGCAAGAAAAGAACCTTTACGCATCCGTTACCGGTGCGGATAAAGAGAAGTTCTATGCTCTGATCGAGTTCCCTTATCCTTCCGGCGTAGGCCTCCATGTTGGACATGCCCGTCCCTATACCGCTATGGATACCATTGCAAGAAAGCACCGCATGATGGGTCAGAACGTTCTGTTCCCCATGGGCTATGATGCTTTCGGCCTGCCCACCGAAAACTACGCTATTAAGAACCACATCCATCCCAGAGTCGTTACCGAGACTAACGTCAAGAACTTCCGTTCTCAGCTTCAGGCTCTCGGCTACAGCTTCGACTGGGATCGTGAGATCGATACCACCGATCCTAAGTACTTTAAGTGGACCCAGTGGATCTTCCTGCAGATGTTCAAGAAGGGTCTTGCATACAAGGCACAGATGCCCGTTAACTGGTGCACCTCTTGTATGTGCGTCCTTGCAAACGAAGAAGTCGTTGACAACGGCTGTGAGCGTTGCGGTAGCCCTGTTATCCGTAAGGAGCAGAGCCAGTGGATGCTGAAGATCACGGAGTATGCACAGAGACTTCTGGACGATCTGGATGATGTAGACTTCATCGATCGTGTCAAGTCTCAGCAGAGAAACTGGATCGGTCGTTCCACCGGTGCCGAGGTTCGCTTCGGTTCCACCCTGGGCGATGAGATCACTGTTTTCACAACCCGTCCCGACACCCTCTTCGGCGCTACCTACATGGTTCTGTCTCCCGAGCACGCTCTGGTTGCTAAGTGGATGGATAAGCTGGAGAATGCCGACGAGGTTAAGGCATATCAGGCAGAAGCCGCTGCTAAGTCCGATTTCGAGCGTACCGAGCTTGCCAAGGATAAGACCGGTGTTATGCTCAAGGGCGTTAAGGGTATCAATCCTGTCAACGATAAGGAGATCCCCATCTTCATTTCCGACTATGTTCTGTCTACCTATGGTACCGGCGCTATTATGGCAGTTCCCGCACACGACGATCGTGACTGGGCATTTGCCAAGAAGTTCGGTTGCGAGCTCATCGAGGTCGTACAGGGTGGCAACATCGAAGAAGCTGCTTTCACTGATTGTGAGACCGGCATCATGGTCAACTCCGGTTTCCTCAACGGCCTGTCTGTAG
>JAZREB010000122.1:0-17695 GCA_045660585.1 Faecousia sp.
CTTTGGGGGAAAGGTGGGATGAACTGTGCACAGCCGTTATGAGCAGCGTAGGAGAGGCTGTCCTTCTCCTTGTAGGGCGGATGTCGGGAGCTTGCCTCGGAAGGAGTCTCCCCCTTGTAAGAAAGAAAAATCACCGGAAAAGCAAGACCTGCATAAGCCCTGCACCCCTCCTCCTCATAGACAGCCTGAGGGAAAGACCATCGCCTATGGAGAGCCACCGCGAGAGATGGGACGAGGGGATGTGCCGATTTCCCTTCCTTTTCCATTCAATAATTTGTTCCCCGCAAAAAGTGGGGGAGATATGATGGCGCTCTTGATCCTGCTCCTTCTGCTGTGTGAGGGGGGAGAGGAGAGTCGGGGGACGATACTGACTCTGCTGTTCTTTTTCCTTCTGTAAAAAAGGACGGAAAAACCGTTGTTGCATAATAACCTCCCATGTGGTATAATAAAATACTCCCTTTTTGAGCAAAAGGAGCCAAATGACACATACAGATTGGAGGGTGAACAGTGGCGAAAGACGAATACAGAGTCAATGATCCAATGACGATGATCGATCGATTGCTGAAAAGCGGAAAAATCGACCAGAAGAACTACGATATGCTGAAAGCAAAACTGGAAAAACAGGCTCACGCCACGGCATCTGTCCAATGGGAGATGAGTCACAGCAGAGCCCAATTGGAACGGGAACGGCAAGAACGCTTGCGAGTCATTGCAGAACAAGAAGCCCTTCAGCGACAGCGAGAACGGCAACGGGAAGAGGAACGAAACAACTCCCCCTTACGGCAATGGGAGCAAGAAGCCATCCTCCGTAGAAAAGCCCGGGAGGAAGAAGAAAAACGCCTTGCGGCACAGGAGATGGAGCGACAGCGGGAGAGACTGCGACAGGAAGCGGAAAACCGCCGATTGCAAGCAGAGGAACGCCGCCGCAGAGAGGAAGAAGAGCGACAGCGGGAGCAGGAACGGATCCGGCAGATTACCGCTATGGAATTGGCGCCGAATTGGGAGAACCGTTATAAAGAGGATCCCGGGGTCAAGGGGATCCATACAGAGAGTGTATCCCATGGATTGAGTCTGTCTCTTTCCAATCTGGGATGGGTGGATATTGAGTATATTGCCACTGTAACCGACAGGAACCCTGCACAGATCATTGAACAGTTGCAGGGTGCCATCTATCAGAATCCTGCCACCTGGGGAGAGTGCTTCTACCACGGTTGGGAAACTGCAGAGGAATATTTGTCCGGCAATGTACTGCAAAAATGGGCAACGGCTATGGCAGCCAATGGGAAATATCATGGATATTTTTCCCAGAATGTAGATGCCCTAAAGCCCCTGCTTCCCAAAGTTATGGCTGTAGAGGATATTTACGTAACCATCGGCTCGCCCTGGATCCCTGCGGATATCATAGATGACTTTATCCGCTACCTCTTCAAGATCCCGGGACATTGCTACTGTCATACCATCCATGATCCCTATACGGGAACTTGGGAGATCACGGAAAAGTCCACCTATAAGGAGCGCATTACATCCAGATCCACCTTCGGTACGGAACGAATGCCGATGCTCCAGATATTAGAGCGTACCCTCAACATGAAATCCATTACGGTTATGGATGAGGTTGCGGATATTACCAACAGATCCGGCATGAAACGGGTGCTCAACAAGGCAGAGACGACGGCGGCCTTGGAGAAACAACGTCGCCTCATAGAAGAATTTCGCACTTGGATCTGGAAGGATGAACGGCGGAAGAAACGGCTCCGCCAAATTTATGAGGAAAACTACACTTGTTTCCGTCCCAGACAGTTTAACGGATCCTTCCTGCAACTGCCCGGAATGTCCGAGAAGGTAGCGCTCTACCCATACCAGAAGGATGCGGTTGCGCGGATCCTGTTTTCTCCCAATACCCTACTTGCCCATGATGTAGGCTCCGGTAAGACATATATCATGATTACCGCAGGTATGGAACTACGGCGGACAAAAGGGCCTCAAAAGAATCTCTATGTAGTGCCCAATAATCTGGTGGGACAGTGGAGAGACATTTTCCTGACCCTATACCCCCAGGCAAAGCTCCTGTGCGTGGATCCCAAGGCATTTGTGCCCCGGAAGAGGCAGGAGGTTCTGGAAAACATTCGGGACGAGGATTTCGACGGGATCATCATGGCCTATTCCACCTTTGAGCTTATTGATCTTTCCCCCTCCTATGTTATAAGGAAAATGGAGGAGGAAAAGTTGGAACTGGAACGGATCATTCGGGACGGAACCCATGCTACCTCTGCCGTACGGCGCAGAGCGAAGGCTCTGGAAAAGAGAATCAGCGAAGCTATCGCCCGTGCATGTGCCCGAAAGGATAGGATCTATTTTGAAGAATTGGGCATTACCCGTCTCTTTGTGGACGAGGCTCACAATTTTAAGAATGTGCCCATTGATACCCAGTCTACGGGAGTTCTGGGTATTTCGCCTGCCGGCTCCCGAAAATGTCAGGAAATGATGCACAAGGTTTCCTGTGTACGGGAAGGGAACAACGGTGGCGGTATCGTCATGGCTACGGGAACCCCCATTACCAATTCTATTACCGATGCTTTTATTATGCAGAAATATCTCCAAGAGAGGGAGCTGCGGAAATTGCATCTGGGGAGTTTTGATGGCTGGATCGGCATGTTCGCCCAACGTGTGACGGATTTTGAGATCGATGTGGATACCAGCGGATATCGTTTGGCAACTCGTTTTGCATCCTTCCATAATCTGCCGGAGCTTACGGCTCTGTTTTCCTCTGTGGCGGATTTTCACCAAGTGGATCGGCAGGATGGTGTCCCGGAGCATGATGGGTATGAGGATAGTCTCATTGCCAGAACGCCGGAGTTTGTGGAATATTTACAGCAGATCACAGCTCGTGCCGAACTGGTGCGAGGGGGTAAGGTAAACCGTACCGAGGACAATATGCTGAAAATTACCACAGACGGGCGGAAAGCGGCTCTGGACATGCGTCTGGTAGAGCCGGAGCTTCTCCCCGGATATGACTCCAAGGCAAGAGCCTGTGCCGACAATGTGGCGCAGATCTATTTTGCTACCGTGGATGTAGGCAGTACCCAACTGATCTTCTGTGACAGCTCTACGCCTAAGAAGGAATTTAACCTCTATGATGAACTGCGCACCCTTTTACAGGAACGTGGGATCCCGGAGGAACGGATCGCATATATTCACGATGCCAACACGGAAAAACGTCGTGAGACCCTTTTCGAGAAGGTTCGCAAGGGAAAGATCCGCATCCTGATCGGTTCCACCTTCAAACTGGGTTTAGGTGTCAATGTACAGGACAAGCTGATTGCCCTGCACCATTTGGATGTCCCTTGGCGCCCTGCGGATATGACCCAGAGAGAGGGACGTATCCTCCGACAGGGCAATACCAATGAGAGGGTGCAGATTTTCCGATACATTACGGAGGGGAGCTTCGACGCCTATTCCTGGCAACTGCTGGAGACCAAACAGCGGTTTATTGTAGGACTGCTGTCCGGCTCCTGGGCACAGCGCAGTGGGTCGGATATTGAAGATACAGTTCTCAACTATGCGGAGGTCAAGGCCCTTGCCATCGGCAATCCCCTGATCAAACAGCGTGTGGAGCTATCCAACGAGATCGCTCGCCTTATGACCCTGCAGAAGAAATCCCTGGAGGATCGCATATTCCTGGAAAAGGAAGCGGCGGAATTACCCTCACGGATCGCCCACCAACAAGAATTGGTACAGTGGTGCAGAGAGGACATGGATTTCTACCTTACGGCGACGGATAGGATGAAACGGGGCGACCGTAAGGAACTGAGACAGCGCCTATACGAGGCGGTGCAGAACAATACGCCCGGCGGGGGAGAGCGTGCCCTGACAGAGTATCGGGGGTTCCGTGTGATCCTGCCTAACAATCTGTTGGGTGAAAAGCCCTACATTTGGCTCCAACGGAAGGGTCGGTATTTGGTGGAGCTTGGAGAGGTAGAAATCAGCTATCTGTCCCGTGTGGATCATGTGCTGGATGGGTTGCCTCGTCACCTGGACAAGCTCGATGGGATCCGCATGGATCTGGAACGGCGCCTGAATCATGTAAAACAGGAATTGGAGAAGCCGGAAAACTACGCAGAGCTGATACAGGAACACCGTACCGCCCTGCAGCGGATCGACAGAGAATTAGGGGTGGACAATCTGTAATACGCCCCATAAATTTTCACAGACAAAAAGCAAGCACCTCGGACATGGGCTGTCCGGGGTGCTTGTTGGGTTTATTCGGTAGTTTCCGGCAGAGAGCTCTCGGTTTCTTCGGGAGTCTCTGTATTTGTGGGAGTGTCGGGGGGCATCGGTGCCCCGGGGTAACTGTCCTGATCCCATTCGTAGCCCATAGCCAGGAGATCCTCGTCATAGAGGGGCGTCATGGTGAGGATGCCCTCTTCCACATAATAGCGCAGATCTACATGGAAGGTACCTTCGCCGAATTGCAGGAGGTTCCAGTAATAGGTTTCCCCATTTTTGGTGCCTGTGATAATACGGGATTGGATACCTAAGGAAGTGCACAGATCATTATAGCACATGGAATAGGATAGATCGTGACCGATATTGTCTGCAAGGAGACTGTACACCGGAAGTGTGGGGACAACGTCGCTGAGAACCTGATCCTGACGGCGGATCAAGTAGTTTCCCATTCGCTGAGCCCGATCTCGGGGGGTGTCTCCGGCTTTGCCGTAGCTCAGTGCGGATTGGAGGGGTGTTTCCAGTTCAATGAGCTTTTCACGCAGGGAGTCCTTGGACTCCGGGTAGGTAAAGTGTATCTCCATAATACGGTGCTCTCCCTCTTCCGGATACAGCTTCAGGGAGAACCGGGGGATAGCCGCCACAAGACGGGGATTTTCCATGCAATAGTCTACGATGGAATCTGCAAAATCCTGGTCGCTGTAGTGGCGGATCCGCAGGGTCAGAGCAGTATTGTAGTTGCAGAGAGCATCCTTGATCTTTGCATAGGCGGCAACATTGTTGTCTACCAAGACGATGGAGTTGATCTCTGCCAGAGAACGGCGGAAGACAAAGGAAACTTTCACCATTTGCTTGCCCTCTTCTTCTACGATCTCTGCATCGGCGTAGTCTACGGCGTAGGCACCGGTGGGGTGCTCTCGGGTAGCGTAATCCATAACCTCGCTGAGATTTTGGGCAACATCCCCTTCGTAATCTCGGATCAGGAGGACACCCTGCTCTTGCCATGTGTCGATCAGGGACAGAATGGCACCGCGGAGCTCCAGACGGTTACTGACTACGGGGATGGGATCGGTCTCTGTAACGGTAGGTGCTTGGGTGTGTTGTTCCACATGGGGGTGGAGAGATAAATACTCCGAATTTTTACTGCAGCCTGCCAGCACAAGGAGCAGGACCAGAGGAAGGAGTAAAGGAAACCATCGTTTCATAAGGGAGCCCTCATTTACAGCTCAAAGCGATCGTAACGCTTGAAACCGTCGCCTAAAACCTGATGGGCATCTTGCAGAATGACGAAAGCCTGGGGATCGACCTTGTAGATCAGTTCCTTCAGCTCTGCAAGCTGTTTTTTCTTAACGGCACAGAGGAGGACTTGCTTGTCTTCCCGTTTGTAATAGCCTTGACCGTTTAAGAGGGTGATACCTCTGTCCATCTCTTTGGAAATGGTTTTGGCGATTTCCCCATACTTGTCGGAGATGACAAAGGCTACCTTGGCGTAGTCCATGCTGTAGATCACATAGTCCAGTACTACAGAGGACAGGAACAGAGCCAGGGCACTGTAGAGGGTGTTGTTGATATCCTTGTAAACAATACCCGTAGCAACAGCGGTAAACAAGTCGAAAACCAGAATCAGCTTACCGATGGGACAGTTGCGGAACTTCAGCTTCAGCAGACGGGCAATGATATCCACACCACCGGTGGAGGCACCTGTCAGGAATACCACGCCGAAACCGGCGCCGATGAGAACGGCGCCGAATACAACGGCAACCAGGGGCTCTACATCGGGGGGCGTGATCACCATTGCCAGAAGGTCGAAACCCAGAGAGGAGACGACCATTCCCAAAAGAGAGCCGAAGAAGAAGTATTTTCCGATATGCTTATACCCCAGTAAGAAGAGGGGAATGTTGATCACAGCGGATACGGTACCAACGGTTACGTAGGGGTTCTTAACAACATACTTTATAAGCATTGCGATACCGCTTACGCCACCGCAGTTGATCCCCGCAGGCTCAAAGAACATGACGAAACCCAGACAGGCAATATTAGTGCCCAGGATCATCAGGAGCATATTCCGTAGGATTTCTTTTTTTGTGTACTGCATAAGATCACAGCTCCAATTCCAACTGTTTTTCGTCGCTGTCCTCCGCTTTCAGGAGGGCGCCGGCGGCAGGGAGGGATTTGGTACGATAACGGGACTGATTGACAATACCGCTTGCCTCTAACAGGGAGGCTCGATGGAGAGTGTGCTTTTTCTTCAGCGTCAGGACAGCTACGCCCTGGGTAGAACGGGTGGTTTTGGGAGCAAGCTGTGCGGTGGAGAAGATCAGTGCCCGATTTTCTGAAGAGTACAGGACGATCTGGGTGTCTTCCTTTAGGAGGAAGGCGGCCTTCAGGGGAGATTTTTCGCAGTAGGCACCGGTGAGCTTTCTGCGGTTGGACTTCGTTTGGTAGGTAGAGAGCTCTACCTTGGCAACCTTGCCGTTTTCGTAGACGAAAATCATATTGCCGGTATAATCCTCGGGGAAGCATACCTGCAGGACACTTTCGCCTTCGTCAAAGCCCAGTTTGGCAGGGAGATAGTCACCCAGGACAGAGGCCTTGCTGTCTTCGAAGTCGGAGCAGCGGGCCTTATAGACCTGATACTTGTCAGTAAATACCAACAGCTCTGCGGCGTTGTGAGTCTCCAAGGAGAAACTCAGCCCGTCGCCCTCTTTAAATTTCTGCTCGCCGGACATTCTCAGAGACTGGGGGGTGATTTTCTTAAAGTAGCCACCCTTGGAAAGGAAAACCGTAATGGGATAGTCGGGAATGGCTTCCTCTTCTTCCTCTTCTTCCAGTTCTGTGTTCTGTACCAGACCGGTCTTGCGATCCTTGCCGTACTTATCCGCAACGGCTTCCAATTCCTTGATGATGATATTGCGGATCTTTCGCTCACTGCGGAGGGTTTCTTCCAGATCTTCGATCTCTTTTTCCAGATCGTCGACCTCGTTGGTGCGCTTGAGAATGTATTCCTTGTTGATGTTGCGGAGCTTAATGTCCGCCACGAATTCTGCCTGGATCTTATCGATGCCGAAGCCGATCATCAGGTTGGGAACGACCTCTTCGTCGGATTCCGTTTCACGGATGATCTTAATGGCCTTGTCGATATCCAGAAGGATCCTGCGCAGACCCTTTAACAGGTGGAGCTTTTCGGACTTTCTCTGCTTGCGATAATAGATCCGACGGCGGACACAATCGGTACGCCATGCGGTCCATTCCTCAATGATCTCACGGACACCCAGCACACGGGGCATACCGGCGATCAGGAGATTGAAGTTACAGCCAAAGCTGTCTAAAAGGGGTGTAGACTTAAACAGCTTCTGCATCAGCTTTTCGGGATCTACGCCGCGCTTTAAGTCAATGGTCAGCTTCAGACCGCTGAGATCTGTTTCGTCTCGCATATCGGAGATCTCCCGGATCTTACCGGCCTTGGTCAGCTCGGCTACCTTGTCCATGATGGCCTCGGTAGTGGTGGTATAGGGGATCTCATAGATCTCGATGAGATTGCCTTCCTTCACATAGCGCCAGCGACCTCGGATCTTGATACTGCCTCTGCCGGTGCGATAGACCTCTTCCATCTCCCCGGGATCGTAAATGATCTCGCCACCGGTGGAGAAATCCGGTGCGGGCATCATTTCCAGCAGATCGCAGTTGGGATTCTTGATCCATGCGATGGTTGCGTTGCAGACCTCTCGCAGGTTGAAGGAGCAGATGTTGCTTGCCATACCAACGGCGATACCCATATTGGCAGAGACCAATACGTTGGGGAACACTGTGGGAAGCAGGGTAGGCTCCTGAGTAGTATTATCATAATTCGGAACAAAATCCACAGTTTCTTCATCAATGTCACGGAAAAATTCGTGGCAGATGGATTCTAACTTGGCTTCTGTATAACGGGAAGCGGCGTAGGCCATGTCACGGGAATAGACCTTGCCGAAGTTACCCTTGGAATCGACAAAGGGAACCAGCAATGCCTCGTTACCACGAGCCATACGAACCATGGTTTCGTAAATTGCGGCATCGCCGTGGGGGTTCAGGGCCATGGTACGACCGACAATGGTAGCAGACTTGGTACGGGGGCCGTTCAGGAGACCCATCTTGTACATGGTGTACAGGAGCTTGCGGTGGGAGGGCTTAAAACCGTCGATCTCGGGAATGGCGCGGGATACAATGACACTCATTGCATAGGGCATATAGTTCAGAGTCAGGGTATCGGTAATGGGCTGTTCCAGAACCTCTGCGCGCAGACCCTCTACACGGGAGGTATCAGGTGTTTTTTTCTGATCGGGCTCTTTTTTCTTTCTTGCCATTGGGTGAGCTCACATCCTTTTCTTGGACTTTGTTAGGCATTATTGGGAACGGAGGGTCAAAAGGACCAGCTCCGGCATGTTAAAAAAGCGGGGGAGCCTGTGGCTGTTGCCAATGCCACGGCTGACTAACATAGTGGTGTTTTCCATGGTGTAAAAACCCTTGGTATACTTGGGAAAATATCCCTGCCCCGGGGCGATCACACCGCCTACAAAAGGCAGGCGCGCCTGTCCTCCGTGGGCATGACCTGTAAGCACCAGGTCGGCTTCCAAATAGTTGTCAATATGGTGGGGCTTATGGGAGAGCAGGAGGGTGAAGGGAGTCTCTTCCCGATCACGGAGGATACGGCGCAGGGTGTGCTTTTGACTGCCGGGATCCTTCAGTCCCACGAGAGTGCCACCGTAAAAGTCTACGGCTTCGTCATTTAGAACTCGTACTCCTGCATCAGACAGATTTTCCAGGAACAGGCGCAGATCCTTAGGCGCCAATCGATGCTCATGGTTGCCGGTGCAGTAATATACGGGGGCTATGGCTACCAGCTCTTGGGCAAAAGCCAGAGCCTTGTCTGTGTCCGTAAAGGTACTGTCAATCAGATCCCCTGTAATCATGATCACATCGGCATTGGCCTCCTTTATAGCGGAGAGGAGCCGTTTGTTATTCTTGCCATAGGATTGATTGTGCAGATCGGAGATCTGCAAGATCCGCAGACCATCCATTTCTGAGGGGAGCAGAGAATTTGTATATTGGTAATTTGTCACCGTAAAATGGGTGTTCTCCCATACGAAGTACAGCATAGCTAAGAGGATCAGGGCAATGATAATATAGACGATCATTGTTTTCTTTTTCATTAGGAGATGTCTGCCATATCCAGATAGAGGCTACCGTTTTCTGCAATGTATTCCTTGCGCCCTGCCAGATTATCACCTAAGAGGAGGTCGAAGTAAATGGCGGTTTTTTCCGCATCCTCCGGCATGATCTTAATGAGACGGTGTGTTTCGGGATTCATGGTGGTCATCCACATCATTTCAGGCTCGTTTTCGCCCAATCCCTTGGAACGGGAGATGGTGTACTTCTTATCCCCGAGAGACTTGAGGATCTCGGTCTTTTCTGCCTCGTTGTAGGCAAACCAGGTCTTGTCCTTGGTGTTGATCTCAAAGAGGGGGGACTCTGCAATGTATACATATCCCTCACGGATCAGGGTGGGAACCAGACGGTACAGCATGGTCAGGATCAGGGTGCGGATCTGGAAACCGTCTACATCGGCGTCGGTGCAGATGATGATCTTATTCCAACGCAGAGCGTCTAAATTGAAGGCGGTCAGGTCCTTGACACGCTTGTCCTTGGCCTCTACGCCACAGCCCATGACTCGCAGAAGGTCGGTGATGATATCGCTCTTGAAGATCCGGCCGTAGTCTGCCTTCAGACAGTTCAGGATCTTGCCACGGACAGGCATGATGCCCTGGAACTCCGCATCACGGGACAGCTTGACGGCACCCATAGCAGAATCGCCCTCGACGATATACAGCTCTCGTTTGCCGGAATCTCTGCTGCGACAGTCGACAAACTTTTGCACACGGTTGGCAATGTCTAAGGAGCCGGAGAGCTTTTTCTTAACAGCGATTCTGGCATGCTCTGCGGATTCACGGCTACGCTTGTTAATGAGGATCTGGTCTGCGATTTTATCCGCCTCTGCCTTGTTCTCGATAAAGTAGACCTGGAGCCGTTCCCGGAAGAATTCCGTCATGGCTTCCTGAATGAACTTGTTGTTAATGGATTTTTTGGTCTGGTTCTCGTAAGAGGTCTGGGTGGAGAAACAGTTTGTGACAATGACCAGACAATCCGCAACGTCCTGGAAGGTGATCTTGCTCTCGCTCTTGGTGTATTTGTTGTTCTGCTTTAAATATGCGTCAATGGCATAGACAAAAGCGTTGCGCACTGCTCGATCGGGAGCACCGCCGTGCTCCAACCAGGAAGAATTGTGGTAATATTCCAGACGATTCATATTCCGGGAGAAGCATACAGATGCGGTGAGTTTGACCTTATACTCCGGCTTGTCGGAACGGTCGCGACCCTTCTTTTCTGTCTCCCAGTATTGGGGCATGGTGAAGGAATTGCCCTCGGTGAGTTCGTTGATATAGTCCACGATGCCGTTTTCATAACGGAATTCCGTAGTTTCAAATTTGTTTCCTACCTGATTGCGGAAACGGAAGGTGACGCCGGCATTGACTACGGCCTGCCGTTTGAGCACATCCAGATAGTATTCCACGGGAATGTCGATCTCTGTGAAAACGTCCAGATCCGGCTTCCAGTGGAAGAGAGAGCCGGTCTTCTTGCGGTCTGCGGGTTCTTTGTTCAGCTTGCCCACAATGCGCCCCCGTTCAAAGTGGAGGGTGTACTTGAAACCGTCACGATAGACCCTGGCATCGAAGAATTCGGAAGCATACTGGGTAGCACAGGTGCCCAGACCGTTAAGACCCAGGGAGAACTCGTAGTTGGTGCCACCGGCACTCTTGTCATACTTACCGCCTGCGTACATCTCGCAGAAAACCAGTTCCCAGTTAAACCGCTGTTCCTTCTCATTCCAGTCCACGGGACAGCCTCTGCCGAAGTCTTCTACCTCGATGCTCCGATCGGCGTAGCGGGTGACGATGATCAGATCGCCGTGACCCTCTCGGGCTTCGTCGATGGCGTTGGACAGGATCTCAAACACGGCGTGCTGACAACCGACTAAGTCGTCAGAGCCGAAAATAACCGCAGGACGTAAGCGGACGCGATCTTCGTCTTTTAAGGAGGTAATGCTCTCATTACCGTAGCTTTGCTTTTTTGCCATATGTTACCTCACAGATCCGGGGGAAATCCCCTGTAATTGCAATCTTGCCTTTAGACAGAAATTGCCCATTCTCTACCATTATAATAAATATAGTATATCCTTCCTTTCAGAAAAAGTCAAGTTTTCGGAAAAACTAATTCCAAGGACTTGTTTTTTTCCTCGGAATGGAGTATGATAGAGACAGAAAAGAAACGTACATATGATGTAGGAGGGACTTTAGTGAGTAAATCCAAGAAAAAAGAATCCAATTCCGTGGGGCGATCCAGAGGAAAACGATCCGCCCTCGAAAAGATCCTGTTAGGTACCGCTTTCTGTGCCATGATCTCCATTGCCTGCTTTATGGTATATATCATGAGCCTTGATAAGGGCATCCCCTCTATGCGAGAGGGTCAGATCGCAACTCAGCTCTCCGCTTACGAGGAGACCGAGGAGACGACGGCAGAACCCACTGAGACAGAACCCACTACCCGGGAGACCACGGAGCCCCAGGAGACCGAGCCCCCTGTAGAGCCCCATGTAGAAATGGCAATGGCCATGATGGAGGAGCTGACTCTGGAGGAAAAAATCTGGCAGATGATTTTCCTGACCCCCGATGAGCTAACCGATACCACCGGTCCCACCATGGCAGGAGATGGCACACGTGCCGCACTGGAAACCTATCCCGTTGGCGGTCTGGTCTATTTCGGGGAACATATTCAATCCGAGGAACAGATCACTACCATGATCCAAAACACCCAGAGCTATTCCAAGATCCCTCTCTTCATCGGCGTAGATGAAGAAGGTGGCAGTGTATCCCGCTTGAGCAAGATCGATGTGGTACCCAAGGTAGATCCCATGGCATCCTATGGGGAAGCCGGGGACGAACAGGCTGTGTATGATTTGGGCACTGCTTTTGCGCAGGGCTTGTTAAGTGTAGGCTTTAACTTGGACTTTGCCCCTGTAGCGGATATTTTGACCAATCCCCATAATACGGAGCTGGGGAACCGCACTTTCAGTGAAGATCCTCAGGTAGCTGCCACTATGGTTGCCCGAATGGTAAAGGGCTTGCAGGACAGCAATGCAATTTCCTGCCTGAAGCACTTCCCCGGACACGGTAGCACCTCTGCCGATTCCCACAATGGTATGTCCGTTAGCGAAAGAACCTTAGAGGAACTGCGGGAACAGGAATTTACATCCTTCCGTGCAGGCATCGAGGCAGGCGCAGAGCTGGTCATGATCTCCCATATGTCTCTGCCGGAGGTTACCGGAAACAGCGAGCCCTGTGATTTCTCTTATACCGTAGTTACGGAGCTTCTGCGACAGGAGCTGGGCTTTGGCGGTCTGGTAGTTACAGACTCCCACGAGATGGGCGCTATCTCCTCCTACTATGATTGCGGAGAGGCGGCAGTTCTGGCAGTACAGGCCGGTTGCGATGTGATCCTAATGCCCATGAGCAAGACCGAGGCTTTCGAGGCTGTTTATGCCGCAGTACAGGAGGGCACCCTGACCGAGGAACGGATCAACGAGAGCGTTCTGCGGATCCTGAGCCTTAAATACAAATACGGCATCATTGCCGAGTAAAAACGGAACTTTCTTTCAGAGGACTCCCCTGAAAGAGAGTTCTTTTTTGCCGTAAATTTCATAATAGGACTATTTAATGGCTCCTCTCCCCGGAAATACGTATAAAATAGGGGGAATATGACTTTTTTCTCTTTGACTAAAAAAAGTCTTTGTGATATAATGTATCAAAAGGGGTGATATTATGGAATTGATCCCGGAAATCAGTGGGGAGAGAGTAGATGTTTTCCTGGCAAGGGAGCTCCCTGATCTGACACGAAGCGCTGTACAGAAACTCCTGGAACAGGGACAGGTCAGCCTACGTGGTATTCCCATTAAAAAGAACAGCAAAACCGAGGCAGGCTGTGTATATTCTGTAACCCTTCCGGAACTGAAGGAGATCCCACTGGTAGCACAGGAGATCCCACTGGACGTGGTTTACGAGGACGAGGATCTTCTGGTCATCAACAAGGCCAAGGGCATGGTAGTCCATCCTGCGGCGGGACATGAGGACGGCACGTTGGTTAACGCCCTTATGCACCATTGCGGAGACTCTCTTTCCGGCATCAACGGAGAGAAACGACCCGGGATCGTCCATCGTATCGACATGGATACAACGGGTCTGCTGATCGTTGCAAAGAATGACTTTGCCCACAGACATCTGTCCGACCAACTGAAGGATCATAGTCTCAGCCGAACCTATGAGTGCATTGTTCGCGGTGGTTTCCGACAGGAGGAGGGGACGGTAAATGCCCCTATCGGTCGCCATCCTGCCGATCGCAAACGGATGGCAGTAACCGAGAAAAACAGCCGTGATGCGGTGACCCACTGGAAGGTTCTGGGAGCCTACGGCCAATATTCCCATGTTGAGTGTCGTCTGGAGACAGGGCGTACCCATCAGATCCGTGTCCATATGGCCCACATCGGCCACCCCATTGCCGGTGATCCCGTTTACGGTATCAAAAAGCCGGAGCTGGGACTCTCGTCCCAGTGTCTCCACGCAAGAAAGCTCCGCTTCATCCATCCCCGTACGGAGGAGAGGATAGAGGTTAGCTGTCCCTTGCCGGAGGAATTTGAAAAAGCTCTTATTAAAATCAAAAATATTTATCAATTCGGAGGAATCTAAAATGACTGCTTACGAAAAATTACAAAATTGCTTGGCTTGTGTCCGTGAAAAAACCGACTTCGTTCCCGACGTAGCTCTGATCCTGGGCTCCGGCCTTGGCGCTCTGGCTGACGAGATCGACACGGTTGCCACTGTTGACTACCACGATATCGAGGGCTTCCCCGTATCTACCGTCGTAGGTCATAAGGGCCGTTTCGTATTCGGCTACTTCGGCAATACCAAGGTCGTTATTATGCAGGGCAGAGTCCACTATTACGAGGGCTACAGCCGTGAAGACGTTCTCCTTCCCACCCGTCTCATGGTTCTCATGGGCGCAAAGGTACTGTTCCTGACCAATGCCGCAGGTGGCGTTAACAGAACCTTCAACGCAGGCGACTTTATGCTCATCACCGACCATATCATGAGTCTGTTCCCCAATCCCCTGATCGGCGCCAATATGGACGAGATCGGCCCCCGTTTCCCCGATATGTCCAACGTATATGACACCGAGCTGTGCCAGACGATCCGTGATACCGCCACTCGCCTGAACATCGACCTGAAGGAAGGCGTTTATACCCAGCTTACCGGCCCCACATTCGAGACTCCCGCAGAGGTTCGTATGCTGACCGTTCTGGGCACCGATGCAGTTGGTATGTCCACTGCTTGTGAAGCGGTTGCCGCCCGTCATGCAGGCATCCGTGTTTGCGGTATCTCCTGCATTACCAATCAGGCTGCCGGTATTTCTCCCGTTCCCCTGAGCCACGAGGAAGTATTCGAGACCGGCAACCGTGTTGCACCTCTCTTCCGTGCACTGGTTAAAGAGAGCATCATGGCCATGGGAGAGACCTTATGAGTTTAGAGGCTGTAACCCATGCAGTCAATGTCCGTCGTGAGGGCAATGTGCTGGTTACTCTGGATCAGACTCTGCTCCCCAATGTGACAAAGTATCTGGATCTGACCACTGCCGAGGAAATGTGGGAGGCAATTTACTCCCTCCGTGTTCGTGGCGCCCCTGCTATCGGTATTTTTGCGGGCTATGCCATGGCTATTTTGGCAAAGCAGATCCCTGCACCGAATTTTGACACGTTCTACAGAGAATATACCCGTCTGTCCGATTATCTGAATTCTTCCCGTCCCACGGCGGTGAACCTGTCCTGCATGCTCCGCAGAATGGACGGTATTGTCTGTGCCAATCGGGACAAACCCCACGAGGAACTGCTGGAAGCTCTGGACGTAGAGGCAAAGGCTATCCATGATGAGGACATTGCCATGTGCCGTAAGATCTCCGAGTATGGTCTGTCCCTCCTGAAGGACGGCGACGGTGTCATTACCCACTGCAATGCAGGCCCCATTGCCACTTCTCGCTATGGTACTGCCCAGGGTCCCTTCTACCTGTCTAAGGAAAAGGGCGTGGATATCCACGTGTTTGTAGACGAGACTCGTCCTCTTTTGCAGGGTGCTCGCCTGACATCCTATGAACTGACCAAGGCCGGGGTGCCTTGCACTCTGATCTGTGACAATATGGCAAGTCTGGTCATGAAGCAGGGCAAGGTGCAGGCTGTCTTCTTCGGCTGTGACCGAGTTGCTCGTAACGGTGATGTTGCCAACAAGATCGGTTCTTCCGGCCTTGCTATTATTGCGAATCACTATGGGATCCCCGTTTACTCTCTGGGACCCTCTACTACCATTGATTTTGCCTGCCCCACCGGTGAGCAGATCCCCATTGAGGAACGACCCCCTGCGGAGATCAAGGAGCTCTTCTACGAAAAGCCCATGGCTCTGCCTGAGGTACAGTGCTACAACCCCGCTTTCGATGTAACAGACCACAGCTTACTTGCAGGTATTGTTACAGAGCGTGGCATTGCGTATCCTCCCTTTGCAGAGAGCTTTGCTAAGCTCTTCCCTGAGAAAATGAACCCGGAGGGCAAGGAGAATGTATAAATCCTCCATTACCGCTAAGCGCGCTATTATTGATGCCGGAAAACGGCTGTATCATCACGGCTATGTTGCCGCCAATGACGGCAACATTACCGCCCGTATGGAAGATGGCACCATTTGGTGCACCCCCACCGGAGTGTCCAAGGGAGCCATGACCGAGGATATGCTGGTTCTCGTAGACGAGAACGGCAAAGTTCTGGAAGGTACCCGTCAGGTTTCCAGCGAGATCTCGCTCCACCTGGCCATTTATCGGGAGAATCCCGACTTAGGTGGCATTGTTCATGCCCACGGCCCCGGAGCAACGGCTTGGGCCGCTTACGGCAAGCCATGGGATATGGGGATCTCTTTGGATTCTGCTCTGCATCTGGGCGTAGTGCCCTGTGCACCTTTTGCCGTTACCGGATCTCGGGAATTGGCACTGTCTGCCGCACCCTTCTGCACCCGCCATACCGCTGTATTCCTGGAACACCACGGCTCTGTGACTTGGGGTACCGATGTAAAGCAGGCCCTGTTCCGCACAGAGGTTCTGGAGCAGACCTTTAAGATTTACGCAAACATGAGAACCTTTGGTGAGATACGCCTCCTGTCTAACCGTGCATTGGACGAGGTAGAAGAGGTTAAGAGAAAATACGGCATCCGTTGTCCCCGTGCCAAGGGCAGAGATCGATAATATGGGAAAGATCACGACAGTTCTCTTTGATCTGGATGGGACACTGCTTCCCATGGATCAGGATGAGTTTCTGGGAGCGTACTTCCGCCTCCTTTCCAAGAAGCTTGCCCCTCGGGGCTTTGAGCCTAAGGCTCTTATGGATGCCATCCGGGACGGTATCAGAGCCATGGTGAAAAACGACGGACAGAAGAGCAACGAAGAGGTGTTCTGGGACGTGTTTACAGAGCATTTCGGACAGCAGGTATTGGGGGAGCTTCCTTATTTTGACGAGTTCTACCACAGTGAATTCTGCCATGTACAACAGTCCTGCGGTTTTAGAGAAGAGGCATCCCGGGTGATCCGCATTTTGAAAGGAAAGGGAATACAGTCCATCCTTGCCACCAATCCGGTTTTCCCTGCCATTGCTACAGAGACTCGGATCCGATGGGCAGGGTTGGAGCCCTCTGATTTTGCGCTCTATACCACCTACGAAAATTCCCGATTCTGCAAGCCCAATTTGGACTATTACAGAGCTATTTTAGAGGCACAGAATTTGCGCCCCGAAGAATGCCTCATGGTAGGAAACGATGTAGGTGAGGATATGGTTGCCCGTGAGCTGGGTATGGAGGTATTCCTCCTGACCGATTGCCTCATCAATCGGAAAAATGCCGATATAGAGCAATTCCCCCACGGCGGTTTCTCGGAATTGTTGGAATTGGTAAGATCCCTATGAATAAATCAAAATCCCTCTCGAGAATTTTTCCCGAGAGGGATTTTTGTCGCCACACAAGTCGCCCCGTTGGGGCGAATGATATGTATGCGACACGATATACCCTTTGAGTATGATATCTGCATTACAGATGGTATACACTACGTGCAAGTCGGTGTTGCTACGCCACAAATTAAAATATTTGACTAACGCTTATATCAACTGAACTGCCAATTTCAGTTTGTCGAACTGTTTTGGCTTTTGCTCCATACGCCATGCGTTGCGTTGAATACGATCATTTTATAACTCGGACATACTTTGCTCCCCTGCCGGGGGCATTACTTTCTTGTTTCGCCAAGAAAG
>JAZREB010000123.1:0-3954 GCA_045660585.1 Faecousia sp.
AATTCTTTTTTCAAGTTCTTTTATTCGGTTTTGAAGCACCCTCGCTCGAGGGTGTTCATATTATACCTATTTTACCCTCACCGGTATCACCGCTGTGCAGATGGCAGATGACATCAGAGGAACCCTGTATCTGACTAAGGGTGAGAATGTATACTACACCAAGGAAGAGATCTACAGTGTCGCAACCTATGCCTATAGTCAAATGAGCAAGCCCGAGAACACACAGAGCCTAAAGAAGCTCTGCGCAGAGCTTCTGCGCTATGGTGCATGGGTACAAACCTACAAGGGATATCGTACAGATTCCCTTGCAGACAGAGAATTGACAGAAGAATATAGATCCTATCTCACAGATCTCAATTCTGTGACCATTAGTGGCACTAATTATGTCGGGTCCGATCTGAATAACCCCTCAGTAAAGTGGGTCAGCAAAACCCTGAATTTAGAATCCAAGATTGGCATTAAATTCATTGTGGATCTGTCAAACTACACCGGCAATATAGAGGATCTGGAACTGCGCTACCGGTATCAGAATTACAAGGGTGAAACTGTCACAGGTGTTGTATCCCGGGCAGAGCTGTATCACGAACCCCTTAAATACTACTCTTTCCAAGTAGATTCTCTCTTAGCGGCTGAGCTTCGTTGCGCCATTACTGCGGAAGTTTATTGCAATGATGTCCGAGTTTCCGAAACCACTGTCTATTCCCCGGAAACTTATGCCATCGGCAGAACCGGCGACCTGCTGACTCTGTGTCAGGCAATGCTGTCCTATTCCGATACTGCTCTTGCATTCTTTAAAGAAAACTAAGAAAGGTGCTTTTACTACTATGAAAAAAACGCTGATCGTTGTTGATATGCAGAAAGATTTTATTGACGGTGCTCTGGGTAGTGCCGAGGCACAAGCCATTGTTCCTGCCGTCATTGAAAAAATCCGCCTGCGCAAGGAAGAGGGTTGGGAAATCCTCTATACCCGTGATACCCACGGTGAGGATTATCTTACCACGCCCGAGGGTAAAAAGCTCCCTGTCCCCCACTGCATAGAGGGAACGGATGGGTGGCAGATCCCCGGGGAGATTTATTTGGAAGGCTGTAGCTGCATTAACAAGCCTACCTTTGGCTATACCGGATGGAAGGAATATACCTTCGATCGGATCGAGCTCATCGGTCTATGTACGGATATCTGCGTAGTTTCCAACGCCCTTCTTCTCAAGGCCATGTTCCCGGAAGCACAGATTTCCGTAGATCCCCTGTGCTGTGCAGGTGTGACCCCGGATAGTCACCGGGCCGCCCTGCATACCATGGCCATGTGTCAGATCGATATTTGTTCCTAAGGAGATTTACCCAATAATTTTAAGAATGTTCCAAGTTCGTTCATAATTCCGTAAAAAACCGAATATATACTGGGGGTGTAAGGAAGAAATATCTCTTGTAGATAGAATTCTTTACAATTCATTTATTCTCCTTTCTTTTTTATCTCTCTTTTCTCTTTTTTCTGTAGCGGATCCCCGATTTGCCCACATTGGCAGGTCGGGGGTTTGCCCATTATTTCCCACATTGGGGGTCTGTGTATGAAGGTACTGATTTTTCTGCTATGTATAGCCATGACCCTATCCCCTGTCTTTGCTATGGGATCCACGGAATCCTCTACAGAGGTTCCCGTCCATAAGGATACGATTCTCTCGGCGCTCTACGAATCGGATATCTCCTCTGCCCGTGAGGCGCTGGATCGGGGGCTTGTTACCTGCGTAGAGCTGACACAGTATTTCCTGGATCGGATCGAGGCCTATAACGATACATACAATTGCTTCATTACCCTGTGCGATAACGCCTTGGAAGAAGCGACTGTCCGAGACGAGCGTATGGCTCAAGAGAAGGTACACCCCCCTCTCTTAGGGATCCCCATTGTAGTCAAGGATAATATTGCCTACGAAGGCTACCCTACCACTAACGGATACTGGCGTTACGGCTCTGTCTCCTGGGAAAACGCTACGGTAGTGCAGACCCTATTGGATGCGGGGGCTGTCATTTTAGGCAAGAGCAATATGGCTACAGCCGCAGAGGAGGCACAGTTCACCGCCAGTGATGCTGTGGGTGAGACCTTTAACGCCTATGGCACCCATCTGTCTGCCGGTGGCTCCTCCGGAGGCAGTGCCTCTGCTGTTAGCCTAAACTTCTGCTATGCAGGTCTGGGAACGGATACCAATGCTTCCCTGCGATACCCTGCGGTACTAAACGGCTGTGTTTCCATGCGCACGACAAAGGGTCTCTTGGATCGCAACGGAGTCATTATCCTAAATTACACAAGAGACGTACCCGGTGTTATTACCCGCAGCGTAAAGGATCAGGCCATTGTATTGGGAGAAATGACCGGTGTGAACTATGTGGATTCTCTGGATTCCGGTGCCTTAGAGGGAAAGCGGATCGGTGTATTACAGGAATTGTGCTACTGTGAAACTGCCTACGACTATCGGCGAGAGTCTAAAATGGACGGAGAGATCAAGGCCGCCTTTGAGGAAGCTGTAGCGAATCTAAAAGCTATGGGCGCAAAGGTGTTCCCCGTATCCATTCCTAATCTTTACACCCTTGCGGAAAATTGCGGTAACAATTCCTCTTACGCCATCAGTCGGTATCTGGAGAAATATGAAGCCCTCTTTGCAGAACGGGATCTGGATGCAGTGATTTTCCCCACCTATTTACACACCCCGGATAACAGTCTGGCAGAAAAGGGCTGGGGTAATCTGAATTATGACACCTTCTACTCCAACTGTTCCCTCCTATCCTCTCCCTTAGGCGTGCCGGAAATTGCCATACCCATCGGCTACCATTCCAAGGGTGCCGGGATCGGATTGGAGATCGCAGGACGCAAGGGGGAAGAACAACTGCTCCTGAATCTGGCATATGCCTATACAGAGCACTTCGACACCCGAAAGGCCCCAACGGAATCTGCTCCCAATTTATACGAAGATGGCATGACTCTTCTCCAATTATTAAAGGAAGAG
Organism: Faecousia sp.; assembly: GCA_045660585.1. GTDB lineage: Bacteria > Bacillota > Clostridia > Oscillospirales > Oscillospiraceae > JAZOXB01. Next base: position 2,997 of record JAZREB010000123.1, read on the forward strand.
GACCGGGTCCTTACGGAAACCGAGACCATTGTCCAAAGGGAAGAAACTCTACCCCCTACGGAAGCTGTATCGGAAGAACCCACAGAGGTAGAGACTACCGAAGAGGATCCACCTGTAGAAGAGCCGAAAGAAAGGGACTTTCCATGGGTGGCTGTTTTCATTGCCATCCCAACCGTCCCTTGTCTATTTGCCTTCGGTACGAAAGCAAAAAAGAAAAAGGCATCCGTCAAATAGCATAACTATAAAAACAGGATCTCTCCCGGGGAATTCCCTTGGAGAGATCCTGTTTTTATAGTGTTTATCGTTCGTAATCGAACTCGAAATCGTAGATGCTGACGGTGTCGCCGTCTTCGATCCCCTGTTCTTCCAGACGCTCAAAGAGGCCACTCTTGCGGAGCTGACGATCAAAATACATACGGGACTCATAGTCGCCGAAGTTAATGTCGTTAATGAGCTGTTGGAGCCATTTGCCGGAAATGACCCAGGTATCGCCGAAGTGCTCAATGGTGAGATCGTCTGCCTCCCCTGCTTCTGCAAGGGGTTTGACGTATTCGGGCTCATATACGATAACGGGAGGCAGGTCACGGAGCTTGCCGGAAACCACACGCATGAGCTGTTTGGTGCCCTGGGTGGTAGCGGCAGAGATCTCGTAGAACTCATAGCCACGCTCCGTTACATAGGCACGGAGACGTTCTAAATTGTCGCTCCCCTCGGGGATCAGGTCGCACTTGTTGGCGGCAACGATCATGGGACGGGAAGCAAGAGCCTCGGAATAGTTGGCAAGCTCTGCGTTGATCTTTTCAAAATCCTCTACAGGATCCCGATCCTCACAGCCGGAGACGTCAACAATGTGGATCATGAGACGGCAACGGTCGATATGGCGGAGGAAATCGTGTCCCAGGCCTGCACCCTCTGCGGCGCCTTCGATAATACCGGGGATGTCAGCCATAACGAAGGA
>JAZREB010000124.1:0-5964 GCA_045660585.1 Faecousia sp.
CATTTATTTAAAGAAATAAAAACAGTTGACATTTCCTGTAGAAAATGATATTATTGTATAAATGTGTGCAAAACTTTGGTAACATCACGGAGGCTCCACTATGCATGAGAAACAAATCACCGGTTTGCAGTTCAAAATCCAGGAAATGGCTACCCGTATCCGGGAACTGCGCGAGATCACCGGCCTGACCGTCGAAGAGATGGCAAAACGCACCGGCACCACGGAAGAAGAATATCTCCGTTGCGAGGCCGGTCAGACTGACCTGAATATCGTTTTCCTGTACCGTTGCGCTCTGAGCTTCGGTGTTGATATGACCGACATTGTAGAAGGTCACAGCCCCAATCTCCGTTCCTATACCCTGACCCGTGCCGGAGAACGGCACATGATCGACCAGGGTGGTCACCTGACCCACTACAACCTGGCCGCCGGCTTTAAGAATCAATATGCACTCCCCCTCTTCGTCGTTGCTCATTACAGCGAGGATGCCGAGCACGAGGACATCGAACTCACCTCCCACGAAGGTCAGGAATGTGACCTCATCATCAAGGGCACCCTGAAGATCCAGATCGGTGAGCATACCGAGATCCTTCACGAGGGCGACAGCATTTTCTTCGACAGCTCCACCCCCCACGGCATGATCGCTCTGGGTGGTGAGGATTGCCACTTCTACGCTATCGTTGTCAGCCCCAACGCCGACCATAAGCCCATGGATCCCCATGCAGAGGTCATTACCGAGCCCAGCAAGCGGGATTCCGGCGCTCGTATTTACAGCAATTTCGTCATTCCCACAGAGAATGCCGACGGCGGTATCGAGGCCATCGACTTCAAGAACGAGGAATCCTTCAACTTCGCCTACGATATCGTAGACGCACTGGCAGATGCCAAGCCCGAGAAGCTGGCTATGCTCCACATCGCCGAGGACGGCACCGAGCGCCGTTTCACCTTCCGGGATATGAAGCAGGAGTCCGGCCGTACCGCCAACTACTTTAAGTCCCTGGGCATCAAGAAGGGTGATCGTGTTGTTCTGGTTCTCAAGCGCCACTACCAGTTCTGGTTCTCCGTACTGGCACTACATAAGATCGGCGCTGTTATGATCCCCGCAACCAACCAGCTCCAGGCTCATGACTTTGCCTACCGCTTCAAAGCCGCTAACGTCGCCGCTGTTGTCTGTACCGCCGATGGCGATACCTCCAACGCCGTTGACGAGGCCGCAATGGATTGCCCCAACCTGAAGAATAAGATCTTGGTCGGTGGCTCCAAGGAAGGCTGGCACAACTTTGACGAAGAATACGCCATGTTCCGTAGCCACTTCCCCCGCACAGAGGAGACTCCCTGTGGCTCCGATCCCATGCTCATGTTCTTCACCTCCGGCACCTCCGGCTATCCCAAGCTGTCTGCACACAACTACAAGTACCCTCTGGGTCACTTCATTACCGCTAAGTATTGGCACAGAGTCAATCCCGATGGCCTCCACCTGACCATTTCCGACACCGGTTGGGCCAAGTCCATGTGGGGCAAGCTCTACGGTCAGTGGATGTGCGAGGCCGCAACCTTCGTCTACGACTTCGACCGCTTCGATGCAGAAAAGATCCTGCCCCTCTTTGCCAAGTATCATATTACTACCTTCTGTGCACCTCCCACCATGTACCGTATGCTCATTAAGAACGACCTGAGCCGTTTCGACTTGTCCTCTATTGAACATGCTACCATCGCAGGCGAGGCACTGAACCCCGAGGTCTTCCGCCAGTTCTACAAGGCAACAGGCCTGCAGATCATGGAGGGCTACGGCCAGTCCGAATCCACCCTGATCATCGGCAACCTGGTTGGCAACAAGCACAAGATCGGCTCCATGGGTAAGCCCGTTCCCCTGTACAAGCTGGTGCTCCTGTCCCCCGATGGCGAGATCGTTGCTCCCGGTCAGACCGGTGAGATCTGTATTGATATTTCCAAGGGTCTGCCCTGTGGCCTGAGCTACGCTTACGAAGGCAGCCCCGAAGAGACCGCCGAGACTTGGCGTGATGGCTACTACCACACCGGCGACCTTGCCTGGAAGGATGAGGACGGCTTCTACTGGTATGTTGGCAGAGCCGACGACGTCATTAAGTCCTCCGGCTACCGTATCGGACCCTTCGAGATCGAGAACGTCATTATGGAACTACCCTATGTTCTGGAATGCGGTGTCTGCGCCGCTCCCGACGAGGTCAGAGGCCAGATCGTTAAGGCTGTTATCGTTCTGGTCAACGGCACCGAACCTAAAGAAGAGCTGAAGAAGGAGATCCAGAACTACGTCAAGTCCCGTACGGCTCCCTACAAGTACCCCCGTATCGTAGAATTCCGGGAATCCCTCCCCAAGACCACCAGCGGCAAGATCATCCGTAAAAAGCTCTAATACTACTTTAAAACAAGATGCTGTAAAAACAGCCTAATCAAGACGGCGAGTCTCTGCAAAGAGGCTCGCCCTTTACTGACAAAGTCCGGTCAACACGGACAATAGAAAAACAGCCTCCTACGGTAGAATGAAAACACTACCATAGGAGGTTTTGTTATGCAAAGAATACATCGGCACAGCCTGCTGTTTTTTATAGGACTTTTGGCATCCACATTGATTTTTATGTATGTAGTTGTGGAATAGGTGATTTACCAACTACCATGACAAAGGCTTCTCTCAACAATTGCAACTAAGGCCGTGGTAAAGATATTACCGGCAATAACACTGAGGATAAATCTTTTGTTGGAGGTAGCATTTTTTCTCAATGCAAAATAAACAATCGGAAATTCGATTAAAACAGTTACCATGCAGAACAAACTACCCACTGTATAGGAAGGCCAATGGTTCAAATACTTTAGGAAAGTCATTCCCCACTGAGCATAGGACACAAAGTTGCAAACATATGGGGCAGCAAAGGAAATCAGATTAGCAATTGTCACGAATGTAATGATCTTAAATCCGTTTTTGACACCACCAAGTAATAGAATGCTGATCGTCTCAATCAACAATGTACCGATAGCAACCCAAGGTAGAACATCAAAGGGGCGGGTTTCAGATATCCAGACCCATGATGAATTTGCGAAGGCTGTGAGACAACAAAACGGCAACAAAAGGAAGCTTATGATAAATGCGGCGCTTAATCTGTATTGTTTCACTAAATCCACCTCCTATGTAAGATATTATACTACATCCGTAAAACAGTGTCAAGCATTTTCTTTTGTAAATTATTTATAGTTTCTACATCCATATTTCCTCTATCATTTTGCCCCGAAGCAACAAACTCCCCCATACTTCAGCCTACAAAATAAGCTTTCGCACTGTCGGCATAGGCAAACATTGCCTTGCACAGTTCCAGCATATCCCCGGTCTTATTGTTGCCATAGGTATCCGCACTGTACTGCATCGTGGAGGATACAGGAATCTCGCCTGCATAAAGCGGATTTTATTTTCGGAGCCTCTGTTCCACAATGGGCTCAGAGGCTCTGTTTTATAGGATAGTTCGCTGAATATCTACAGTATCTCCCCGATTTACAATAGCGCAATGAGCCGATACAGCCAGTTTGCCGCCACGCCGGCACAGAGGCCGCCGATGGTGTGGGACAGGATAGCGTGGCCTGTGAGCTTACTGCACTTGAGGTTATCCATCATGGCAACATGGGTACTGAGATAACCGCTCCAGCACATACACATAGCGGTAAATACCGCCACATCACGGGCACCTGCAAGGCCGGAGGTAACCAGCTTGGGAACCAGACCAATGGCCGCACCGGCAGAGCCAAGGGCAGTAATGGGAACCGCGATACCCTCTGCACTGCTGAAACCGAAAAGGGGCTTGAGGATAAATGCCAGCTTATCCCCGATCCAAGGGAGAAGGGCAATGCCCTCGTAGGCGGCACCGGTGTAAGTTCCCTCCGCAGATGGGCCGTTGGTCAGCATCAAAACGATGGTGCAGATGATCAGCACACCGGGAATAATATCCAGTCCCAAGGTTACACCGCTTTTTCCGCCCTCCATGAGGGAATTGATCACACGCATGCCGAGACTGACGTTGCCTTCGCTCTCGTTTTCCTTCTTGATCTGAGTCTCCGGCTCATCACAGGGGGCATCCTTGCCGTAGACCTTGGCAGTTTTCATTAGCATAAGACGGGAGCTGACGATACTGCCCAACATAGCGCCTACATTGCCGATCAGCGCCGCCATAAGGAAGCTCTCCCCGGAGGGAGAACGGATCCCCAGCATAGTAGTGGTGACGATGGCACCCATGCCAAAGGCCGTGCCGATATTGGTCAGCGCAGGTAACTGATATTTCTTAAAATACTTGCGGAAGCCTCCATCATGGGCAAGTGCAAGAATAGCCGGGTTATCGGACAGATATGTGGTCATGATCCCCAGAGAGGCCGCGCCGGGCAAGCCGTAGAGGGGTCTCATAAGGCGAGACAGGATCTTGTTGATCAGCGTGACCACACCGAACTCGGACAGCAGAGCAGACAATGCTCCGGCAATGACCGCAACAGCCATAATATAGAATACTGTATCCAGCAGTAGCTGATATGCCGTATTCATCATGGTGCTGAGCATGTTGACCATGCCCATTTTACTGCCGACGAAGCCGAAAATCAGCCCCAAGATCAGCAAAAAACAAATCGGCTGTAGGATCTTCTTACACTTACCTTTTTTAGGTTCCACAGGGGTATCACCCTTTCTTTTTATGATACATTGGATTATAGCACGACCGGGGAGAATTTTCCATAGGAATTTCCTGAATTTATGAAATTTTTTCTTCTGAAACCTCTTCCATTTTTTCAAAAAACGTGTATAATATAATCGGCAAAGGAGGTGTTTCTGTGAGAGAAATTCCCGTATTCCAATTATCCACCGATCCTGTCTATCGAATTGCCAAGGATTGGATGCTCATTACCGCCGGTACCGAGGATCGTGGTTATAATACCATGACCGCAAGCTGGGGGCATTTGGGCTCCCTGTGGGGTCACGGTGGCGGGTTGCCAACCTCTGTTATTTTCATCCGTCCCCAACGCTACACCAAGGAATTCGTGGATCGTGAGGAATTATATACCCTGTGCTTCTTCTCCCCCGAGTATCGTCAGGCTCTGTCCTATTTGGGTACCCATTCCGGTCGGGATGAGGATAAGGTCTCCGCTGTGGGACTGACCCCCGTGTTCGGCGATGGCTACACCTATTTTGCCGAGGCCGACTTGGTTCTGGTATGTCGCAAGCTGTACCGTGCCCCCTTGATCGAAGAGGGCTTCTTAGACCCCACGATTTTAGACGATTGCTATCCCAAGAGGGATCTCCACGATATGTACATCGGTCAGATCCTCAGGGCTTACAGTAAATAAAATAAATCTATATAAAGGATAGGAGTAAATTATGAAGTTAGATAAATTAGCAGGCGAACGCTTCAAGGAGCGTCCCTCGGATTGTGTCGTAGACAGCCACGCCCTCATGGTTCGCGGTGGCTATATGAAGGCTCTGTCCAACGGCATTTTCTCTTCCTACATGCCCTTAAAGCGTGTCACTCGTAAGATCGAGCAGATCATCCGCGAGGAGATGGACGCCATCGACGGACAGGAAGTCATGTTCCCCGTAGTTATGCCCGCCACCATCTGGCAGGAATCCGGCAGATACGAGAGTATCGGCAAGGAAATGGCTCGCTTCCCCGACCGTAGCGGTTCCCCCATGGTTCTGGGCATGACCCACGAAGAGGCCGCTGTTCACCTTGTCCGCGACAATGCCAAGAGCTACACCAAGTACCCCTTCATGATCTACCAGATCCAGACCAAGTTCCGTGACGAAGCCCGTCCCAGAGCAGGTCTCATCCGTGTCAGAGAATTCACCATGAAGGATGCTTATTCCTTCCACACCTCTCAGGAGGATCTGGAAGAATACTATGCCCGTTGCCACAAGGCTTACGAGCGGATCTATGCCCGAGCAGGCATTCCTGAGGTCGTTTCCGT
>JAZREB010000125.1:0-6424 GCA_045660585.1 Faecousia sp.
GTGACCTTCATGGTGAGGTCAGAAGGTTCGCCCTCGTATGCACTCAGATCCACACGGTAGATCACGGTGACCTTGGGATTAAGCTCCAGGGCCTTACCGACCCATGTGACCACGGGAGATTCTAATTCCGTACCGGTTACATTGGTACTGCCAAAGGTGACTGCGTCCAAATCACTGCAATATTCCCGCTGCTCTTCTGTCAGGAATTCATCCGCAAGGGCATCTAAACGATATCCCTTGTAGATTTGTGCCTTTGCACCGTAGACCAATAGGTCTGCACAGAGAGTTCTGAGGGTGTCGGGGACATTCTCTTTATCTAACTGGGCGTAGGCATAGTCTGCTATGGAATAGAAGTCAGTGGGTGTGGTATATTCGATACCCTCTTGGGTGAAGTGGATGACAGCATCGATGCGGTCATTCATCCGAATAGCATTGAGATCCGAAAGGGTAAAGTAATAATATCCACTCTTTACTTCGGGATACAACTTCGCACCGGGGTAGCCCGGATTGCCTTCGGCATCGTAGGTTTCTGTGGTCAACGTCATGTAAATATTGTCGCAACCTTCCATTTCTGCAACGGGAACCAGGAAGTTTACGGAGATATCACTTGCCAGATTCAGGCTGTGGTAGATGGGGATGTCCCGTTCGGGGATCTCTTCCGGCACTACGGGGGTCTCGTAGAGGCTGTTCAGGAATACTGCGGCGGCTTCAATGGTCTGATCATCCACGGCGAAGCGGAAGGGTTCTGCAGCGGCTTCGGCTCCTCCTGTTCGCTTTGTGCCGGGGGCATCGGCAAGAGCGCTTGTAAAGATCTCTTTATCGTTGTCGTCGGAGGGCTGTCCTGTGGGAGAGGTTGCGTAGCAGATCTTCAGATCCGTCAAGGAGAGAATTCCGGTTGCGGTGCTTTCATTATGGAGAATCAGGTGTACGGTTGTGCCCTTGGTCAAGGAGCTGATATCCAGAGGATAATACATAGCAGTGCCGGAGGTAATGGTTTTCAGGGTCTTGGTATTGGCTGTAAGTGTTGAGGAGCTTGCAGAGGTGACAAGACCGGCGGCAAGGATAGCAGATTTGCTACTATCACCTTGGATGGCCTTGGCACCGATGTCGATACTTACGGGAACCTGATCTGTTGCCAGTTCCAGCTTAAAGGCTACTGCCTGTCCCGGGGAGAGATAAACCTCATTCTTGGGGCCTACTTGGTTATAGGTGCCAACCGTGAGGGCTAAGTTGCCGCTGATTTGAACATCGGAGGCATATTCCTGATCGTCTCCTGTAAGGGGTTTGGCATCTACCAAGAGAGAATTGTTGGTAGCATAGGTGAAATTACTGCTGTTAAAGTCTGCCGCTGAAAGGAGGGTATCACGGATCTCCCGGACATAGGTGAAAGATTCTTTATGATACTTGTAGGCGTTAAGGGCTTGGGTTTGGGATGTGGTAAGGCTGGTACCCTTGACGTTAATGGGGTCATATATGCGAAGTGCATCAAAATAGAATTCATTACCACGATAGAGGAATGTGTAGTTGGATTCTACCTTTTTATTGACCCATAGGTTGACTTTGTACTCTCCGTAATCCAGACCTGTAACACTGACAACGGGGATTTGATAAAGCTCTGTTTCGCCCTTGTTATTGACGGTCATGGATTTTACCAGGGAGTTATCGGAGGTTTTGCGAACTTCCACACGGATGGCACCCTGCTCTTTACCGGTACGACTGATGATGTCAAAACCTGTGCCCTTAAAGGTGAAGGAGGCCTCGGAATACACATTGGGGGTAGATTCTGTCTTAACACCGGTGCCGTGGACGAAGAGACTTTTACCATTAGAGTGCTTTACGTCATTGTTGTAGGAACTGTCGTTACCGTAAACAGGTTCCGGAGCATTGGAGCCGGGACCGATGTAGATATAGTCAATATCTATTGTGCCGCCCTTTACATACCAAAAACGGATGCCGAAGTTGGTCATCATGCTTAAATTCCGAATATCTGCGCTAAGAGGGATATTGATTACCTGAAATTCATTGTTGTCTGCAAATTTTGATTTTGCGTAGGGATACTTTGTTGTATTGTTATACTTGACATAGCCGTAATTTGCATCTTCTCCGCCACTTCCACCGCTTTCGTCATAGCCGCCAAATAGGAATACCATTTCCGGTTGGGTGCTACCGGTAACGGTACAGCCATTTAAGCGCAGCCGGATTTGGAAGACTTCTGCTTGCTGGGGACAGTAGCCCAGACTTGCATTGGTTGACTCAAAAGACCATGTACCGTAGGTGTTTGTGGTGGCAATGTAGGGACCCATTGTGCCGGAAGTAGGTTTCGTCGTGGAGCATTTCACGGACATAATGCCCAAGGTGTTGTTGATGGTAAAATCCGAGGTGCTATCGCTATAGCTACTGCTGGTTGCCCAGTATCCTTTAGATGCAGTATCAAATTTGTGATAACCGTAGGCATTATTGAAGGAGTAGGTGCTGCCTGCATAGCGGCTGGAAGCGCCCTCAAATCCGAAATACAGGGATTCTGTTGCAGGTCTGGCTACAGCGGTGGGATCCGGGGTGGCGTCTAAGGAGGACCAAACCGGAGAACCTAAGTAAACATAGTCTATATAGACTTTAGCTCCCTTGACCCCTCGTATTGCCGGGGCAATTTGTGTAATGAGATCGGCGTTTTTATATGTGTCGGCATCCATTTTAATGGTGACAGTAACCCATTCGTTTACCGCAGGGATCGTTATGTTCTGTGTTGCCCAATAAGTGCTACTACCGACTTTATATTGCACACCGGCGTTTGGAGTGCCGTTGGCAGTGATGGGGACGCTGCTATCGATTTTCTGGAGCTTAAATCGCATTTGGAAATATTGCGTATTGGTGGAGGGTATGAATTTTAGATTTTTTGCGTAGAAAAATACATTGTTTGCATAGTCGGAGGTAGGGGTTAACAGCATACAATTACTGGCACGTGAGGGGGTGATTTTGCCGGCAGAATCACAAGATACACCGTCTGCGGTGTCTAATGCAGTATTGTAACCATAGGAACGATGATCATAACGGTCTTCATCAGCAGTGGTGTTAGTAAAATCCATAAAAATGTAGTTGTCGGTTTTGGTAACAATATCCGCATATTCCTTCGGCCCGAGATAAATATAATCAATATAGAAAGTTGCTTTTCCCTTACCATCTACATTATAGAAAACAGGGCGTAAACTGGTGATTTTCTTTTTATCAACGAGGGCTTTGTATGTGTCGTTGACACTAATATCCACTATGATATAATCTTTTTGCGCAGATGCTAAATCAAATTTTTTATATCCGTAATCAATGTTCAGAGCGGATCCGGTTGTTCCTGTAATACCTGCTTCTAAACGGACACGACATTCGCCGCTGAAGGTAGAGTTACTTGATAATTGTTTACCCCCTTCGATCTTAAAACGTATTCTGAAAATGTCCGTATTGGTGGGAGAGTAGGCTAACTTATGGGTTGAGGTAGAGCCTCCGGTTTGGAAATAGCAATAGTACAGACCATTTGATTGGGTCCAGTCGGCATTATCTACAAACTTCAAATAGCCGGGAGCGACAGAGGCGTCGATAGATTCTGTTGCAGTGCAATCAGTATCAACAGACCAGTTTGAAGCGTTATTATAATTTATAGTGTTACTGCTGGTACTGCCGTAGATGGCTTTGGAGAAGCGAGCATCTGCGCTGGTTTGGTCAAAACCGAAAAACAGATAGTTTCCGGTGGCTACTTTAGGAAGCATTAGCCCTGTTTTCGGTCCAAAATAAACATAGTCAATGATCATTTTGGCCGATGAAGAGGTATAGGGCACACCACCCAAGGAGAAACGAAAATAATCGATTTTTGTAGCTTTTTTGTAGCTCGCTTTGTTTAAGGGGATCGTTACCGTAATGTAGTGACCTGCATTGAGTTCACCGGCATCGATTTCTGTCTCTTGAATGGTGTTACTGTCTGTTGTATCGGCACCATCATCGCTATTCCACAAATAACACAAGGTCATAGTAGGGGAGGTTGCCTTACTGCAATTCTCAATCCGAAAGCGAATTTGGAAAACATCGTTGGATCCCGGTCTGATCGCCAAAGGCTTTGTAGATAAGTTGCCTTTACTTGTTACTGTCTGTCCATAATGATATGTTTTGCCGGACTTGAACGTAAGAGTCATTGTTCCTGAATTTGTGTCGATGGTATCGGTTTCGTTGCCACTCCAACAATCTGTGGTATCAAAATTATAGCCACCATAAATAAGATCTTTATTGTAGCGATAAGTTTTATCATTGGAGGTGTTGGTAAAGTCTGCAAAAAAGGCACCGGCCGGGATGTTTTCGCGGTTTATGACCATATCGCGGAAAACACTGTCTGCGGAGTTTGCGGTATGGGACTGATCGGTGGAACCGGTACCATCAATGTCGAGGGTCCAGGGGGAGGTGGTACTTCCACCATTGGTGGTGTCGAAGGCGGTAATGCCTTTTCCCAGATAATCCTCTGCCTCGTAGTACATGGAGGTTGCGGGGATCAGCCGTACTTCTATGACAATATGGGTATAGGTTTTGCCGTCAGTGTCTTTACAGCCGGATAGTGCAATGACAACATAAATGGTATCCACTTCGGATAAGAAGCCGGAGGGGGTATAAGACAAGTTGCCGGATGTACGGCTCAAGGTGCCATAGGTGGTTGCCATGGTATCACCATCTGCGGTACATCTCATTCCGGAAGGGGCGGCTGTCAGTACTTTGTTATGGGCAGTACCGCTAAGCAAGACGCCTGCAATGGAGCCGATGGTAGTATTTTTGTTATTAGTGTAAATCATCTTTTTCAGGCGGGCAAGGGTGATGGTTACGGGCTTGCCGTATTCTACTACCAACTCTTCCATATCTGCTTGAGGCAGACCTTTCAAGGTGGAGGAACTTGCACCGTAAGCTGTGATTGAAAAGAGTCCAAATAGGATCACTAGTGCAAGAAACAGGGAGCAGATTCGTTGTGTGTATTTCATGAAAATACCTCCTTACGGATCCCGGAAAAAGGGGGATCAAAAACGGAAATTTTGCAATTGGTTATAAAAATCCAATTATGTAAATTCTATTATAAAGTCATTTTAAAATATAATCAATCTGAAATATTATGAAAATAGGAATATATAAACATATCATAGATTTCGGATAGAAAAAAGAGGACATTAGGGGGTAGCGAGTCGGTAGTGAGTTCGTAGTAGGCAGAGCACCAAGTCTGCAGAGTCTCTTGCCTCTCCAATGGGAGAGGTGGCACGAAGTGCCGGAGAGGGCAGTAGGGATTGACAATTTTGTACCGAGTTCGTAGTAGGCAGAGCAGCAAAAGGGTACTTACTCTGATTGACTCTGCCGACTTAGACTCCCTACTGCCCTCTCCGCCGCAGTCGCGGCACCTCTCCCATTGGAGAGGCAAGGGATTGTGCGGAGCCAAGGGATTGTGCGTAGCCAAGGGATTGTGCGTAGGCAAGGGATTGTGCGGAGGTGAGGGGGTGTGCGGAGGTAAGGGGTTGCGCGGAGGTGAGGGGGTGTGCGGAGGTATGTATGAAATATATAGATTTATAGCCGACTTTGGATGATCCTATCAAGTTCCTCACAGACACCGCGGAAATGGTCGTTGATTTCGGAATTTGGGATCCGGTAGACTTTCAGACCCAAAGATTCCAAAAAATGGTCCCTTTTGCTGTCATAGATCAGGTCTTTATTATCGTAATGTTGGGAGCCGTCCAGTTCGATTACAACTTTTGCACCGGCACAGTAGAAATCAACGATATAATCTCCAATGATCCGTTGTTTGTAAATTTTGACTGGATAGTTTTTAAGGAACATATACCATAATTTTCGTTCATGGGGAGTCATTTCTTTACGGAGGGTTTTTGCTTTCTTGATTAAGGAATTGTCTTTTGGGATATTCATGTTTTACCTCTTTTAAAATAACGGTATTTCAATATAGAATAAGCCCTTACCTCTCCAATGGGAGAGGCAAGGGATTGTGCGGAGGTAAGGGTTTGTGCGGAGGCAGAGGGGAGGATGGGGGTATATTCGGTTAGAAATAGAGGTCTGTCTCCAAGTTGCCGTGGGTGTAGAGGCAGACCGCCTTTTTCATAAAGTCTACGGTGACACCGAAGTATTCTGCAAGCTCCCAGAATTCCGTCAGGCCACGGGCAATGGCATCGTCTAATTCGTCCATGGGGACAAGGTGGGCGATGGCCCATTTGTCTGCCTTGATCTCCTGACGTTGGCGCAGATCCATCTTGGCATAGCGGTTATAAAAGGCTCCCGTCAGGCAGTGTCCCAGCTCGTGACTAAGATGAACGGTCTGATCCCGTGGGTCTGTGATTCGGTCGTAGTCCATGCCGATACAGCACCGCCCGTCCTCTAATTGGAGGGCAAGGGAGCCGGTTTGGGG
>JAZREB010000126.1:0-2388 GCA_045660585.1 Faecousia sp.
AGTAGAATAATACTGCCTTAAGGAGTTTTATCACAGGGGACGGTTTAACGCTGGGGTTGGTTCTCTGTGTTGCGAGAAATAGTTCTGTTTTATCCGGAAGTGACGAGAATTCTGTGTGTTGAGATGATAAAAAGTTGCAAATTCTCTCAGCACACAGAACCGTCCGAAACCCCTGAAAAAGTAGTCTTTTTTCTTAGGTACAGCGGACTGTGCATAGATTTTGAACTTTATTTTTTGCAAATTGTGCATATATGTGCACAATTGTCGAGGCAAAAACAAAGATAAGCCCCTTTCTAGAGGCATTCCCTGTGCCCGGTTCCTCATTTTTAGGTTTCGAGGCATGCACAAGTGCCGCGATCCGTTTCAAATTTACGGCGATCGCGGTCAGCTTTACTTGTATGCGTATTCCTCTGAGTCCCCAGCCTCTGGCTCGACTCATTCCATGGAAGCGTTTCATTTCTGCGTTCTTCCATTCCTGTGCAGCACGCTTCTTGTATTTGTCCTGAAACTCGGGTTGCTTCTGTTCTTGGCTTAATTCATAGAAAAGCGGGGCAGAAGCAGCCACTTGTAATTTGCGTGCTTTGCTTTTTGCTTTACCAATGCAAATGTCTCTGTGAGGGCACTCAACGCATTGCTGTTTTGAGAACAAATACGATAGACAGTCATATATCTTTCCATTCTTCTTGCATTGCTTCTTCTTGCAGCTTACTGTGTGATTGCCCATGAAGCAGAACCATTGGTCACTATCCTTGTTGTAAGCGAACAACTCTTCGTCTATCTTGTAGACACTTGCACTGACAGGAATATAGCCTTTAATTTTCTTCTCGTTCAGAGCATCGAGGATGTCTTTGCGGAAATAAGCCTTATCTCCGTAAAATTCAGAAACTTCCATTCCTGTGCGAAGCGTTTTCTCTAATAGCGGAGCAAATTCTTTTCCATCTACATATTCGCCATTGTGTGCTTCTGCGGCAGTGATGATCCTCTCATCGGTGGTCATAGCAAACTCTGCCTTGTACCCATAAAACTGACTTGTTTTGGACTTGCTTCCCACTCTTGCATCCTTGTCAACGAGAGAGCGTAAGCCCTTTTGCAACATAAATCTTTCGTCAGAAAGCACTTCTTTTGCTTCTTCAATGGCCTTTTGGGTTTCTTCTCCGGCATAAGCACCTGCTTTCTCCATTACATCTTCCAAATAGGCTTTCATCGTGGACTTTGCTTCTTTATGGTCTTCGATTTCTTTATAGTTAGGGATCGTAGTGTTCACCGTTACCGGCACGGTACCATTGTCCTTTTCAAGTCCCTTAAAGATCTTCTTAGCAAGGTGCTTCATGATGCGTTCCGGAACCTTTTTGGTGCAATTTGCTTCGATATGGGTCGTATCTACTGCTAAGCCGGTACCTTTGATCATGCCCTTTTCTACGCACTGTCGTACGATTTCCGTAATTACTTCATCCAAAGTAATATCCTTTAACCGCTGTGTGCGGAACTTTGCCAGTAAGCTTGGATGGGGAAGCGTATCTTCCGGATTCAGTTCCAAGAACCAAAGAAACGCAAGGTTTAAGGAAGCTTCTTCCATAACCTTCTCGTCCGAAAGGTCATAGAGATATTCCAGAAAGTTTAGCTTCATCATTAAGGCAGGCTCTTTTGCAGGTCTTCCAAAGTTTTTGCAGTAGCTGTCCGCCAATAACTCGTTGATAAAGTCAAAATCTACAGCATTCCCAATTCTCTTTAAAACGTGATCCTCTGGGATCTTGTCGTAAAGCATACTAAAAAAGCTCATTTGCTTACCATTTTCTGTTCGAAGCATCCAAAGACACCCTTTCTTATCTTTATGCTTCTATTATATCACAAAAAGCAATATAACACAACAATTATTGAGACTTTTTCAGTGGTTTCGGACGGTTATGGGTGTATGTCCACCCAGAGGCAGCTCGGTTTGCTCTACAAGGACCGCACCGCAAACACCGCAAACTGTGCCATCACTGAGACCGTGGTTCATGCAATCAGAGGGCTTGCCGGGAACAGTCTCGGGCATGTGAGGGATCATGGGGATATCCTGCTGTGCCTTGATCACTTCGTTGCAGATACTGCAGTGGGAGCCGTCGGTCTTACCTACAGCAGAGCAGGTAGCGGCATAGCCCTTGTCCGTGACGATGTTGTGAGAGGTCTTGGGATCGGCTGTGCCCATCTTGGTAGTAGTACCGCAGTCCTTACAGACATAGTCACCGGTGTAGCCTTCCTTGGAGCAGGTAGCGGCTACGGCATTCTTGAGCTCGGTTCTGTGGTCTGTCTTGGGAAGAATGTCCTCAAAGCTCTTGCCACAGGCACAGGAGAAAACCTCGATACCCGTTGCAGAGCAGGTAGGCTCCTTGGTGACCTTGGAGGTGT
>JAZREB010000127.1:0-3111 GCA_045660585.1 Faecousia sp.
AGACCGCTTGGCCTCCGACTTTTACGGAGCACAAGCCGTATGGGATAAACACGCAAAAGGGATTCCCTTGGTCGTTGCCCATAAGGGTGACTGGCGAAATTTCCCTGAAAACTCCCTACTGGGTATCAATTCCTGTATCAACATGGGTGTAGATATCATCGAGGTAGACTTTAATGTGACCAAAGACGGTGTTCCCGTACTCCTCCATGATACCAATCTCCGCCGAATGACTGATGCAGATACCCTGGTATACATCGCCGATACCACATGGGCACAGGCTAAAAAGTATTCTCTGGAGGATGGACAAGGAAACAAGGGTTCAAACTATATTCTCACCGCCGCAGATGCTAAAGTCCTGAATTCTATTCCCACTTATGTGTCTACCGTAGGCACCGCAAAATCCGGTGGTACCATGCCCATCGCCCGTTTTGATTCTGTACTGGAACTGGTGAATAAGCGCGTATTCCTCCTCATGGATAAGATCACCACCGAAGATATCTTCGCCTATGCTTATGTCTGCGCCAGAGAATGGGATATGCTGGACTACGTGATCTTTAAAAATAGCAACACAGCAGATGTCATGGAAGCCTGGTACACCGCCGCCGCGAATCTGTGGAACAAGAAGTATCCTTCTGATCCTACCACAGCACAGGAAGTCAAAACCGGCATCACCTACGAATTCAATTCCTCCAATATGACAAATATTCAGGCCCACTTGGATTCCGGTGTCAACCTCGCCTTTATTAGCGTAGGTATTACCGATTCCAACGAGGCTCGGATCCGTGATACGGTGATCCCCTTCTGCCGTAAGAACGGCATCGCCGTCCGCGCCAATACCGGCGAAGGTCTGGGCGATACCGCAAAGACCGACTCCGAAATCGGTTGGGCAGAGGTTCTGAAAATTGGCGTTACTGAGATCATGACCGACCATCCCGGTGAGCTTATCACCTATTTACAGCAGGTTTACGGCACCAGAGCCGCCTCAGACCGCATAGAGGGAGAACATTTCAGCGACTACAATCAGGATAATTTCGGGTTCACCGTTCCCTTGGAATATAGCAGTACTCGGAACAAGGCAGTCAGTAATCTCACAAGTAAGGATACTCTCATTTACGAGAATATCGTTTTTAACGGTACAGAAAACACTTTTACCGCAAAAGCCTCTGCAACAAGCGGCACCATTACGGCATATTTAGACGGAACCGATTCCGCAAACAAAATCGGTACTTTGACCCTGACCGGTGGAGAATTCACGACCCCACAGGCTAAAATCTCAAATGTTAACCCCGGCAAACATACCGTGTATTTAAAATTTTCCGGCACAGTCAGTTTGGATCATATCAAATTCGGCAGAGGACTGTACTTTGACTTCTCCACCCAAGCCCCCTTAGTATATCGCTATCAATCCGGCCCTTACGCCATGACCAACTACTCTACAGGCAACTGGTACTCTCGTAGTGCCACAATGAGTACCGCAAAATTGGATAACAGTGCAGGTACTCTCAGTGCTACCCTTACAGCAGGCGGCAATCACTACATTCAAACCGGTACCGGTGCCTCTTCTCGTCCTCTTCACTACATTCCCCAAGAGGGCGATACTCTCCAGATCCGCATGAAGCTCGAAAACGCCACTGCAAATGACACTGCAAGCAATATGTATGTGGGCGTTGTTTTCTCCGGTACCGGTTGTGGAGATTTTGACTACAACCAGCGTGTGGTCACGCAGATCACTTCTTCTCAACTGAATGGAGAATATTTCACCCTAACCATGGCAATGAACAGTGCCTTTACCGGTGCATCGGAAATCACCGCGCTACGGCTGTATTTCATGAATCTGGTATCTGCAACCGGCAAGACCGCTACCATTACAGTAGATCATGTATACATCGGACCCAGAGCTCACCTGCCGGAGCAGAACTATCTCTACTTCGATTTTACAGACACCGATACAGATCAGATGCGGTATAATACAGACACATATAGCTACAGCAACTTTGACGATCGGTATTGGATTGCCCGTACCGCCACCATGCGTGGTGCATGGTTTAACCACGGAAGCTCCGCCCTTATGGCGCGAGTAACTACAGGAGGAAATCACTATATTCAAACAGGCACCACCATTAACGAACGATCACTTCATTACACTCCCTCGGAGCAAGACTACTTGCAGATGGTACTCCGTATTGACCACGGTAAGCTGCATGATCCAGTCCTTCCCCTTTCTGTAGGAATCTCCTATGCAGGAACTCAGAAAGATGCCTTCTTCTACGATGCCGAGTTATTGCAGGATTTCCCGGAGACGATTATAGATAGCGGATATTTTACCGTAACGGTTCCTATGCCTGATTATTTCGCAGAAGAAGAGGAGATCCAAGCCCTGCGCCTGTATTTCCGCAACTTAGCTCCCAAAGAGGAAGAAGCTCTCATCACCATTGATTCCATCTATCTCGGGCCCAAAGGCTCTCTGCCCAAGGCTCTGTACACCGTTACATTTACTGACGGATCAGGTGCTGTATTAGAGACGAAAGAAGTTGCAAGCGGAGATTCTGTTTCCTACACCGGCAGTACCCCAACTAAAACTGCTGATGAAATGTATCACTATAGTTTTAAGGAATGGGACAAGTCCTTAAACAGCATTACCGCAAATACCAACGTCACTGCCGAATTTACTCCCGTTCTCCACGAATTTACCTACACGGCAAATGACGACACCCATATGAGTCACTGTGCCTGTGGCTATTCTTTCACCGCAGAGCACAGTTATGATAACGGTCGGTGCATCTGTGGCGCTACAAAGATTATGGAGCCAATGGAAGACACTGCTCTTAAATTAAGCCATACCCTCAATCTGGAAAGTGACATTTCCTTGAATCTCGCCATTTCCAAGAACCTTTTAGAAGGTTTCGACATGACCACTGTATATGTAGAAAGCTCCATAGAGCTGTATGAAGGGAACGAGAAAACCGGCACTATCCTGCTACACATTTATCCTGTAGAGAACGGAAATTACTACTATTTCACCATAACCGGTCTAACTGCGGTTCAGATGAACAACCGTATTTTCTCTGTGCTCCATGGTACGAAGAACGGGCAGGAATACTATTCCCCCAC
>JAZREB010000128.1:0-7277 GCA_045660585.1 Faecousia sp.
CCAACACCAACACTGACACCAATACCGACGCCAACGCAAACACCAGCAACGGTACTGGTACCACCAATAGCAGCGAAACTCTGGAAACCATCACTGGCACGATCAGTCAGTAATCAATCTATGGGCGGGAGACATATCACTCTCGCCCACTTTTGCAAAGGAGAGTTTCTATGGCGGAACAACTGCATGAAAATATCGTCAAGAAAAATAAAAAATGGATCTGGTTTGCTGTGTTCTGTGCTGTACTGATTGCAGCATTGTTGTTCCCAAATTTCACCGGAAACGTTTCCGGTGGTACACCGACTCTGATCGTTGAAACACCCCCAAAATTTTCTGCATCTCAAAAAAATGAATTTTCTTTGGATGTAACTATCTCCGATTTGGGCGAGGCCCTATACCCGGCTATGAGCATGAGCCTTGCTTTTGATCCTTCTCGTCTGGAATTCCTTGGAGTGGAAGAAGGTAATGTCTTTGTCTTAAGTGATAAAAACAGCTCCGGTCAGCAGCTTCCCGAATGGAGCTGCAATGTACAAAAAAGCAACGAAACCGGTCTGATCAATATCATGTATCTGGATATGACCGGTGGTAGGAACGCTTTTTCCAAAGAACTCCTTTCTCAGGGGAACAATGTGCTCCTGAGACTGAAATTCCGCCTGCGGGGAAGCGTGAGCCCGGGCGAGGTTCTGGATCTCATTGTAGACGATGGGGTGTTTGCCGCATCGGATGAAACTCATAGCCTTGCTATGGTAGCCAATACGTTAAACGTGAAAAACGGCAAACTTGTCATAGGAGAATAAGGATGAAACGGGTTTACAGCCTTTTGTTAACTGTAGCTATTATGCTATCCCTGTGTGGATGTACAGGAAATTTTGGCAGTGTGGATCTCCGGGATCCCATTGCCATCCCACAGGACGGTATCATTGATAAGCAGATCATAGAGAAGATCAAGACAGAAAATGCCATCGGTGTCTTTACGGGACAGTCCGGGGGGCTTAAGTATGAGTGGACGATTTTCGGCAGTGACATTCCGGAAGGGAAGGCGGTCGATCTGTCTGTGACCTTGAGTCAAGGCAACGGAGAGGAGATCCATGTTGTTCTGGGACAGAACGAGATCTTCGGCTTCTCCGGGCTCCTGTCAGTACATTTGGAAGAAAAATGGAAAGCCACAGGCGCCAATGCTTATGCAGAGGATCGGGTATTTGCCTCTGTGTCCCTAACGGGGAGTAAGAGTACCATCTTAAATCTCAGCTTAGATGGCGGGGTAAAAACCTTTGTGATCCGTGGTGAAGAATTGGAAGAAGAAAGCACTTGGGACAATACGGAGGCTACTACGGAAGCGGATCCCCATTTAGCACTGCAAAACAGTTATCTTTCCGCACCGGAAAACAGTGACGGTACTGTTTATAACGGAGGGAAGGATAAATACCTCACAGACCCCGTTCCCGAAGGAAAGCCCCGGCCTGTAGAGCCGGAAAATCAGGAAGTAGACAAGGGTAAAACCCTGAGCTGTACTTTCTCTATTGAATGTTCCACCATTCTTAACAACTTAGAAATGCTGGATCCCGACAAGTTGGAAATGGTGCCCTCCGGTGGTGTGATCCTTGCTAAGACTACGGTGACGTTTTACGAAGGGGAATCTGTGTTTGATGTTCTGCAGCGGGTCTGCAAGGACAATGGGATCCATATGGAATCTTCTTGGACGCCGATTTATAACAGTGCGTACATTGAGGGGATCCATAATTTGTACGAATTTGATTGCGGAGCTCTGTCCGGCTGGATGTACAAGGTCAACGGTTGGTATCCCAACTACGGTTGCTCTCGCTATCAGCTCCAAGAGGGAGATCTGGTAGAGTGGCGGTATACCTGCGATTTGGGACAGGACGTAGGCGGAGCTTATGCAGTAGGTGGATAATATGCAAGATCGATTTTCAAAGTATCATCCCTTGGTAAATTTCATATATTTCGCCTTTGTTATAGGCTTTTCTATGGCATTGAGCCATCCCATAGCTCAGGGGATATCCTTTCTCTGCGCTCTGACCTATGCCATACAGACCGAGGGACGGAAGGCGGTGCTTTTTAGCTTAAAGTGGTGCCTGCCTATGTTCTTGCTGACGGCCTTTATTAACCCTGCTTTCAGCCATCAGGGGGTAACGGTACTGCTGTACCTTCCCAGCGGAAACCCTCTGACTTTAGAGAGTATTCTTTACGGTCTGTCAGCGGGGCTGATGCTTGCAACGGTTCTGCTGTGGTTTGTGAATTTTAATCGGGTCATTACCTCGGATAAGTTTATTTATCTTTTCGGGCGTATCATACCGGCAATGTCCCTGATCCTGAGTATGACCCTGCGGTTTATTCCCAAGTTTAAAACCCAGCTTTCTGCCGTCACCGACGGACAGAGATCTATCGGCAGAGACGTCTCTCAGGGAAGTCTCCTCCGTCGGCTGAAAATTGCTGTTACGATCCTGTCTGTTATGATCACCTGGGCACTGGAAAATGCCATTGAAACCGCCGACAGTATGCGTAGTCGTGGATACGGTCTCAAGGGGCGCACCGCTTTTTCTATTTACCGTTTTGAGGATCGGGACAAGTTGGCACTGCTGTTTTTAGGCTTTTGCGGTGTGTATGTGTTGGCAGGGATCATTGCCAATGCTTTTGGATTTGCTTATTTCCCTGCGCTGAGATATGTGGGGATCAATGTTGTTACGATTTCTTTTCAGCTTGTATATTTCAGTCTGTGTATCATGCCCGTGGTGCTTAACTACGGGGAGGAGAGAAAATGGAAAGCTATGCATTCAAAAATGTAGATTTTTCCTATCCGGAAGGGGAACGGAAGGTCCTCAGAAACTTGTCCTTTACCATCCGGCAGGGAGAATTTGTGATCCTGTGCGGGCCCTCCGGTTGCGGAAAATCTACTCTTTTACGACATCTGAAAACATGCCTTGCGCCCCATGGTCTCTTCTCCGGAGAGATCCGCTATAAAGGGGAGCTCCTGTCCCAAATGTCACAGCGGGAACAGTCTCAAGAGATCGGTTTTGTCCTCCAATCTCCCGAGAATCAGGTAGTGACGGACAAGGTCTGGCATGAGTTGGCCTTCGGCTTGGAAAGTCTGGGCTATGACACTCCTACTATCCGCCGCAGAGTGGCGGAGATCGCCGCCTTTTTCGGCATTGAAAACTGGTTCTATAAAAATGTAACGGAGCTGTCCGGGGGACAGAAGCAACTGCTGAGTCTTGCTTCCGTTATGGCGATGCAACCGGGGGTTTTGGTACTGGATGAGCCTACGGCACAGTTGGATCCCATTGCGGCGTCGGACTTTTTAGCCCTCCTGGGGAAAATCAATCGGGAACTGGGGACCACCATTATTCTGACGGAGCATCGGTTGGAAGAGGCCTTTCCCTTTGCTACCCGTGTGATCGTTATGGACGAGGGAACCATTATCTGCGATGACAGACCGGAGTCTGTTGGCCTACAGTTAAAAGAAAAGGGGAACGGCATGTTCTTAGCCATGCCTACTGCCATGCGGGTATGGGCAAGCGTGGAGACCGAGCTGGATTGCCCCATGACCGTTCGGGACGGCAGTGGATTTTTAACCAATCGCGCCAAGGAACAGGCGCTCCTGCCCCTTAAGGAAAAAGAGGCTCCCGTATATCCCGAGGAATGGAGTCTAAAGTGTGATGAGCTGTGGTTCCGATATGAGAAGGATAGCCCCGATGTGGTAAAGGGCTTCTCTCTTAAGCTACAAAAGGGAGAATTCTATGCCGTCCTTGGGGGGAACGGTGCAGGTAAGTCTACTACCCTGAAGGTGATCTCCGGCCTCCGTGAGGCATACAGAGGAGAGGTGCACCGTAATGGGCGGTTAGGACATTTGCCCCAGAATCCCCAGACCCTGTTTGTCAAACGGACGGTTAGAGAGGATCTGTACGAGGTATTCCGTGGGGAGAAGATTCCCAAGGAGCAACAGGATTCTGAGGTTGCACGGATCGTGGAGCTGTGCGGTTTGGGAGAATTCTTAGATCGTCATCCCTATGATATTTCCGGTGGCGAGCAACAGCGCAGTGCTTTGGCAAAGGTACTGCTGACACAGCTGGATATCCTGCTTTTAGACGAGCCCACCAAGGGTTTCGATGCGGAATTTAAGGTAACCTTTGCAATGATCCTGCGCAGACTCACGGCACAGGGGATCACGATTTTAATGGTGAGTCACGATGTGGCATTCTGCGCCGAATATGCCCATAAATGCGGGTTGTTCTTTGATGGCAGTATTGTGGCAGAGGGGACTCCGGCGGAGTTCTTCTCCGGCAACAGTTTCTATACTACCCCAGCCAATCGTATGGCAAGACACCTGATCCCAAGGGCAGTTACCGTAGGGGATATGATCGCCTGTTGCGGTGGTCAATTACCCCCGGAGCCGGAATTGGGAGAAATCAAGCCCCTGCCTGCGGTAAAGGAGCGAGCCG
The DNA here is from genome assembly GCA_045660585.1 of Faecousia sp. Classification (GTDB taxonomy): domain Bacteria; phylum Bacillota; class Clostridia; order Oscillospirales; family Oscillospiraceae; genus JAZOXB01. The sequence goes on from JAZREB010000128.1 coordinate 4,458, forward strand.
TAAATTATAAGCCCAAGGCTCTGCCTCTGTGGCGAAAGATCCTTGCAGGTATTTCCCTCTGCATATCTCTTGCAGTATTCTTCTATACCACGAGTATTACGGATCTGTCCTCTCTTATCTCCATGGATGGAGTTACACAAGAGGGGAAAGTACAGCTATTGCTCTATTTGGCACTGATATTGTCCCTGGTGGGCTTTATTGCCTCCATCGGGCGCAGGAGCAACCCGTCCTCTATGGTACAGACCCCCGCGAAGAAGCGGAATCTCAGCAAGAGAACTGTGGTTGCTACAGTGCTGATATTGGTGTGTATTCCTGTGACCGTGTTTGCAGGCTTTTACTATCTGGGGAATCGTTATTATAATTTGACTGCCCTGATCGTGCTGGCAGAGTGTATGCTACCCTTCTTCTTGGTTTTTGAGGGAAGGAAGCCCAAGGCAAGGGAGCTTGTGATCATTGCTGTCCTGTGCGCCATGGGTGTTGCGGGACGATCTGCCTTCTTTATGCTACCACAGTTTAAGCCTGTTATGGCTCTTGTGATCATTTCCGGCGTGGCATTCGGGGGCGAGACGGGATTCTTGGTTGGCGCCCTTACCATGCTTGCATCCAATGTGCTGTATTCCCAGGGCCCCTGGACGCCTTGGCAGATGTTCAGCATGGGTATCATCGGATTTCTTGCAGGTGTCCTGTTCCGTAAAGGCCTGCTCCGTCGTAGTCGGGGGAGTCTTGCAACCTTCGGGGCATTTGCTGCCATTATTTTCTATGGTGGGATCATGAATTTGTCCTCGGCACTACTGTACAACACAGCGAATCTGAGTTGGAAGATCCTCTTAGCCTATTATGTATCCGGCTTGCCTATGGACCTGGTTCATGGTGCGGCTACGGTGATTTTCTTACTGATTGCCGCAGAGCCAATGCTGGAAAAACTGGATCGCATCAAGGAAAAATACGGATTGGTAGAGTAAAAATGAAATAGTATCTGAAAGACGACTTGCAGATAGGAACTGTCTGCAGGTCGTCTTTTCGTGGAAAGGGAGGAAAAATAAGAAAAAGTTTTCCTTTTTTGAAAAAAAGACTTGACAAAACCATACTTCATGAGTATAATAACCATGCTTGAGGCGAGATGCCGGTATAGCTCAGTTGGTAGAGCAGCTGATTTGTAATCAGCAGGCCGGGGGTTCGAGTCCGTCCACCAGCTCCAGCGCCTTTTATTAATTATGTATGGGAGATTTCCCGAGTGGCCAAAGGGGACAGACTGTAAATCTGCTGGCTTCGCCTTCGGTGGTTCGAATCCACCATCTCCCACCAAATTAAAGAGTACCTTCCGTTAGGTTGGTGCTCTTTAATTTTGATTAGATATTGTGATGAGAACAGCCTTCGGTGGTTCGGTTGAAACAGTCCCTAAAGCCGCGATAGGATCTAGTAACTGTGAAGTCTTAGCAACACTGATTTTTCGCGATCGTTCGGAACAGTCGAAAAATCAAGGGGTGCAGAGCATCCACCGTCTCTCACCCCAACTTACGGTGCATTAAGACGTTTACAATATTGAAGTGTTGCTTTGCAACATGAAGGAGACTGCGGTCGCGGAGCGCACTTCGATTCATACTAGCACAATTGGGTGTATCATAGGGCGTAAGACATGCTTTATTTTGCGAAGAAAACGCAAATAAAATTAATATAAAATTTATATTGACAAATCAAAAAATAGTGGTATAATATACTTTGTTCGGTTGATACTAATTATTTGTATTAAACCCTTTTAACTGGGTGTGGCGCAGATTGGTAGCGCGCTACCTTGGGGTGGAAGAGGCCGTGGGTTCAAGTCCCGCCACTCAGACCATATCGAGTGTTCATAACAAACTTGAATGTTGGAAATGAGCACTCGATTTCTTTTTGTCCGTAAAATAAGCATTTCTTTTGATGTTTTGAGTAGGCTTATGCCTACTCTTTTTTCATTATACAATAAAAGCCAAGCATATCCTTGCTTGGCGTTTTAAAACTATTACGGACGTTCTTTATCATGAACCCATTCATCTACTCGTTTTGTGAGGTCTGGTTGCTCTTTTACAAGCGTATACCACTCACAAAGTCGCAAATCATATTCAAAGAATCGGTTATATAATAACTTGTTATCTTTAAATAGTTGTTCCCTAGATTCGGGAGACTTTGCAACCCTTTCATTATAGCGAAGATATACGTCGCAATATAATACTGTAAGGCGAGTTCTACGTATTCTTAAAAGTTCCTCTTCATCTGCAGCTAAAGATTCGGCCTTATCCCACAATTCGTTTACTTCATCAAGGCGCTTTGCAAATTTATCGAGATATCTGAACACATCTGCCTCGAAATTAAAGTGTCTGTCTACAACGCTTTCTTCAAGAATTTGCAAGTATTTGTAGATGTACTTCCATCCTTTACCATAATAACCTTCAAGGAAGTCCTTAATAAGTTCTTCATATTCCTCATCGGTAGTGTAAGGATTCCACAAAAGTTTGGCGGCGAGATATGAGTGCATTTCGTTGAAATCGGCGCCATCACCGTTATAGTTGCCTTGCTCTAAAATACCTTTAGCGTGGTGATCAGCAAAGAAACGCATATTTTTAAGCATGGTTTTATAGTGGGGAAATGGTGCTAAATAATGTGCAAAGTTAATGCCGTAATCCCAAATATAAAGGTAATTGCAGATTTTGTTCCAATCTTCAATTTCTTGCCTGAATTTTATGTTTTCGCGGCAGTTTTTATCTTCAGTAGAGCAGTTGGGGTCGTCAAAAGAATGGCTGAAGCAACACTCTATTGAGCAAAGCCTTATAATTACGTTATCAC
>JAZREB010000129.1:0-4811 GCA_045660585.1 Faecousia sp.
CTCCTCTCTATTGCAGAGTGCCTCCGCTTCGGTCCTACCTCCGTTTCCGAGATGTACTACTTCTGCGATGAGATCGCACAGGCTCTTGCGGAATCCGGCATTAAGGCCAACATCTCCCGTGCCATTACCCATTTTGGCGAGGATTTCGATTTCGAGAAGGATACCCGTTGCAATGAAATGGTAGAATTGGCTGAGAGGTGGAACGGCTACGACAACGGTCGTATTAAGATCGAGGCATCCATCCACGGTGAGTACACCTCCCACCACGAGGTCTGGGAGGCTGTCAGCGAATATGCCATTAACGAGGGTCTGGGCATGCACGTCCACCTGTCCGAGAGCAAGAAGGAGCACGAAGAGTGCAAGGAACGCCACGGCCTCACCCCTGCACAGGTTTTCGATTGCCACAATGTATTCCACGCCCCTGCCATTGCCGCCCACTGCGTATGGCTGGAGCCGGAGGATATGCAGATCCTTGCCAAGCGGAAGGTCACCGCTGTCCATTGCCCTGTATCCAACCTGAAGTTAGCCTCCGGCTGTGCAGATGTCACTGCCATGATCAAATCCGGCATGAATGTTGCCCTGGGCACCGACTCCAACGCTTCCAACAACAATCTGGATATGTTCGAAGAGATCAAAGCCGCCACCCTTATGGCAAAGGGCAAGAGCTTGGATCCCACTGCTCTGCCTGCACAGGCTGTCCTCATGATGGCTACGGTCTGCGGTGCCAGAGCCCAGAAGCGTGAGCAAGAATGCGGTATGATCAAGGTGGGCATGGATGCCGACCTTATTATGCTGGACTTTACCCAGCCCCATCTCATGCCCTGCCACAATGTCATGAGCCACCTTGCCTACTGTGTCAGCGGTCACGATGTTGTTATGACCATGGTTCGCGGCAAGATCCTCTACGCCGCCGGCAAGTATACCACCATCGACCTTGATAAGGTGGTTCGGGAGCTGGCTGACCACGTCATGCCTACTATGTTTACCAATCAGAAGTAAGGAGGATGGGTGTAGTTTGAAGAAAAAGCAGAATTTCCTCACCGGTGCGGCGATTTTGTCTGTGTCTACCATTATCGTCAAGATCATCGGTATGTTCTATAAGATCCCTCTAAAGGCGGTTATCGGAGATCAGGGCTACGCCTATTTTACGGCGGCCTATGACATCTATACCGTGCTCCTGGTCATGTCCACCACGGGGCTTCCTGTGGCAATGAGCCGTATGGTTTCCGAGGCCCACACCTTGGGTAACGGCAAACAGATGCAGCGGATCTTCCGCACTGCATTGGTTGCGTACTTGACCATTGGTCTGCTGGGAACGGGAGCCATGATGCTGTTCCCCGGGGCTCTTGCAGAGATGATGAAGACACCCAAGGCTATCTATTCCATTTTTGCCCTTGGCCCTGCGGTGGTGCTGATTTGTTTTGCATCTGCCGGTCGCGGATTTTTCCAGGGACAGGGGGATATGAGGCCAACAGCCATTAGCCAGGTTATTGAGGCCGCAGGCAAGCTATTCCTGGGTCTCAGCTTTGCGTATTTGATCATGAGACAGACCGGGAGTGAGGCATACTCCTCCGGTGCAACCATTGCCGGCATTTCTGTCGGCGCCGGCCTGTCTGCACTGTATGTTTTTATTGCCCATGGTCGGAATCGGAAGGAAGTTTCCGCAATGGGTGGGGTGCCCGAGTCTTATAAGAGCACCGCCAAGAAGCTCCTTGCCATTGCTGTGCCCATTACCATCGGTGCGGCGGGCTTACAGCTCATTAACCTGCTGGACAGCATGACCGTTGTCCGTCGGCTCCTGATTGCCGCCGAGGGTGACGGTGTGATTATGAACCGCCTAATGGACATTGCCCGTATGAATCCCTCCACGGATCAGTCTCTGATGCAGGATGCGGCAGAGATCGGTAAGGGCATCTACAGCTACTGCCAGACGGTTTTCAATGTCCCCACTGCTCTGATCCCCTGCATTACCGCTGCGATTATCCCCGCTATTACCGCAAACCTCACCAAGAAGGACTTTGTCGGTGTGAAGGAAGTGCAGAATTCCTCCTTCCGTGTCATGGGGCTTGTTGCAGCTCCCTGTGCAGTAGGCATGCTGGTATTGTCTGAGCCCATTATGGCTCTTTTGGGAGACTACGATGGAGAAAGGTTGAAGATCGCCGCACTTCTCCTTGCGATCCTTGCTCCCACCATCATTGTCAACAGTATCACTACCATGACCACTGCGGTTATGCAGGCTCACAATCACATGGTGATCCCCGTTATCAACACACTGATCGGTGGCCTTTTGAAGGTTGGTGTCAACTACATCCTTGTGGGTAATTCCAATATCGGTATCGTAGGCGCTCCTGTGGGCACCTTCGTGTGCTTCCTGGTGATCATGACTCTGAACCTGATCTCTATGAAGATCGTTCTGAAGGAACCGCCCAAGATCTTCCCCTCTATGTGGCGTAGCTTGCTTGCCGCTGTCATCATGGGCGTTGCGACGTATTTTGTCTACAGCGGACTCATGCTTGTACTGGATAGCATGACTCTGTGCTGTGTGGCTTCTATCGCTATTGCAGTGGTTATTTACCTGTTACTGGTCATTATTATCAAACCCATCACCTACAATGACTGCCTCCTCCTGCCCAAGGGAGAAAAAATTGCAAAAATTCTGAAAATAAAAGGATAATTTCCATTTTTTTACTTGCGAAAAAACAAAAATTGTGATAAATTCTATAGGCAAAGCAAAAAAATGAATCCGAATCATAAGAAAGAGGTAAAAGATATGAATAAGAATGAACTCATCGCCGCTGTTGCTGAAAAGTCCGGCATGACCAAGAAGGACGCAGAAAAGGCTCTGACCGCTGTTGTCGACACCCTGACCGAGGCTCTTGTTAAGGGCGAGAAGGTTACCCTGGTTGGTTTCGGCTCCTTCGAGACCAAGACCCGCGAAGCTCGCATCGGTCGTAACCCCAAGACCAAGGAGACCATCGAGATCCCCGCTACCACCGTTCCCACCTTCAAGGCAGGCACTGCTCTGAAGAACGCTGTAGCAAAGTAAGAAGGCATGAAAGCCTGCCGAGGGAGAACCTTTTTCTCGGCAGGCTTTTGCTCTATGTTCTGAAAGGAAGAATATCTCATGCGTTTAGACAAGTATTTAAAAGTTTCCCGTCTCATTAAACGTAGAACCGTTGCAAACGAGGCCTGCGATAATGCCCGTGTTACCGTGAATGACCGCCCTGCAAAAGCGTCCTATGACGTAAAGGTAGGGGACGTGATCCGCATTGCCTTCGGCAGTCGCACCTTGGCAGTAGAGGTTCTGGCTGTTGCAGAGGCTGTGCGGAAGGATGACGCTTCTGCCATGTATCGGGAACTTCCGGAATAAGACGTCGGAACTTCGTTGACAACTGTGGAAAAAGCTGATATAATCACTAAATAAGAAAGAACGATAACCTTGGGGAAGGAGTGGTTTAATGAAATGCGGAAATTGTGGCAGAGGGAATGAGTACGATGCTAAGATTTGCGCTTACTGCAATGCAACCCTTGCACTAACCGAATACTACCGTCCTCAGGGCTTTGTAGAGGAAAAGAACCGCCCCACCAAGGCAAAGCATGAGCCCTGGGATCAGGATATCCTGACTGCCGGCTATCGGAAACGGAAGAATGCTGCCGACACAGAGGAAATGCACTACACCTCTCCCACCCGTAGTCGAAAGGCTCCTGCAGGGAGCGCCGTAGTAGCGGAAAAATCACGGAATTCCTCCAAAAGCGCTCCTGTAAAGAAGGGAAGCAAGACGTCTGCCCCTGCCACCCGGAGCAAGGGAAAGACCGCTACCCGTACGGCAACTACCTCTCCCAAGACAGAGAAGAAAAAGACTACCACTCCGGGTGGGAAGAAAGCCCCCACCAAGGAACAGAATCGGAATAAGTTAAAGAAGATCCCCTCTTCCAAGGTATACAATCACACCACCCGCACGCTGAGCCTTGCAGAAAAGGAAATTCAGAAAAAGGCAGAGAAAGCCCAAAAGAAGAGAGGGAAGAAGGCAGGTAAGACCCTCCTTGCCATTATTCTTGTGGCAATCTTCCTTATAGCTGCGGCAGGAATTTTTATCGGCACCATTTACCGTTCCTCCGATGCAGATCGTTTTACCGAGGTGGCAAAGTCCTTTGTAGAGGCTGTGGTCATGGGGGATGAAGCTGTGCTGGAAGAATGCGTTCACCCCAAAATGCAGGGAGTCCTCCGCCCCGTGGGATATGAGAATGTGGACAGATGTGACACCAAGATCGTGGAGTACGAGGAATATGATCTGCAGGAACTGCAACAGACTCTGCAGAGCACATACGGCATTTCCGAGACTTTGACCGGAGCTTATCGGGTGCGAGTCGGCTGCACCATCTACGCAGAGAGCACGTATGCCCATACTATGGATGTGGTGGTTGCAGACATCGGTGGCAGTGTCTACGGGGTAGAGATAGAGATTTCTCAATAAAATAATAAATTTTTAAAAAAAGCAAAAAATACTCTTGACAAATCGCGAATCCTGGTGTATAATCATCATGCTGTTCGGCGAGACAGCCCGAATGGCGGCATAGCTCAGTTGGTAGACCATTCGGTTCATACCCGGAGTGTCATCTGTTCGAGTCAGATTGCCGCTACCAGGCCCGTTGGCCAAGAGGTTAAGACCCCGCCCTTTCACGGCGGTAACATGGGTTCGAGTCCCGTACGGGTCACCAAAAAAGAAGTAACTTTTGTCTATCAAAAGTTACTTCTTTTTTTATCCAAGCCGCAGGCTTGGTATATCATCACCGCGCGAAGCGTGGTGCAT
>JAZREB010000130.1:0-2105 GCA_045660585.1 Faecousia sp.
ATGACATGGACGATCGGAATGATAAGGATATTTTCCTAGAGAAGCTGCCTTTGCTGAAGGGCTATGCATTTGTAGTTTTGATCTACCACAGAGAAGGTCAGATCCCGAAAAAAGCAAAGACACTGATCATGAAACCGCTCACACCTCCGGACCTGTGCAGAGAATATAAAAAACTGGAGCAGAGGGATGCCTTGCGGATCATTGCCATGACTGACGGTATCCCCGCTCTGGTGTCTCTCTTCCGGTTGGATATCAGCTTTGAAGAAAACATCAAAAAACTCTTTGCCGCCGACTCGCTCTATCTGCGGTATGCAGAAGAAAATCTTCGACGGGAGTTCCGTTCTCCCGAAAGCTATAACACACTACTCTATGGTCTGGCCATCGGCTTCAATCGCATCAGTCAACTGGCTGAGTTCTCCGGGTATCCGAAAAATAAGTGTGACAAATATCTGAAGGCTTTGGACACAGCTGGCTACATTGAAACAGAGCAGAAGAAAGATAAGAATGGCCAAGTGCGCACACACTACTTTCTGAAAGGCGGATACCTTAGAGTTTGGTATCAGCTTTACTTCCCCCGGCAGTATGAGTTTATCGATTCTCTGACAGAGGATACAGTTAAGGAACTGGTCTTCTGGATTGATGACTGCGCCACCAAATATTACTTCCGGAAACTTTGCTGGCATTGGTTTTCCAGAAATGCTTCTGGCTTTTATGGAGACGGTTCGGTGGCATCCGGCAATCCTTCACAGCGGGATATCATCGTCAATGGAGTCCCACTTGATTTTATCCAGCACGGAAAAGATCGTGACCTATACCTGAAGATTTGGGACGATCCGGCAGTGGGATTCCCCAAAGATCTGTTTCAGAAAATCGAGAAGGCCACTACCACAACTCGGCCGTTCTATGACAATATCTACTTCCTGTTTTCAATCAGCCGTGTCTGTAATTACGTGGAAGATCTTCGCAAACTGGGAACGGTTTCCATCATGGAGCTTCGCGGCTTCTTTGGCAGAAACAATGCAGAGCATTTCAAAGATATCTAAGCGTGGTGTAAATGTTTTTGAGGCATGTCGCTGCGGCGGGACGGGAGTGTGATATACCTCCAGCTCCCCCGGTGATGCAGCTGTGCTCCGAAGATTTTTCAAAATCTTCTCCACTCCGCTACACCACCTACACCCGAACAGACGGATTTTGTCCGTGGACAAATCCTGAATTTTAAGCGCGTGGCGCGCCAAAATCCGCCTGTTCTGTGGGCATCTCAAAGTGCTTGTTCCTCCACCGGCCAACCCCTTTGAGCTACCCACGGTCGCAAAAGGTATAACACACTAGACTTTCCAACGGAAAATCGTGTGCCAACAGGGCGCTTTCACCCCTATTGGAAGCCCCGAAACAAAGGAACCTGCAGTCCCTTTACAATCCCAGCCCGTTTATGCGTCTGTGCCCACAAACTAAAAAATAGGTCTGTGACCACAGATCCATAAACACAGAAAATCCCCATGGTCAATCCTCCGATAAGAAGAGGAAAGACTATGGGGATTTTTGAGGGAAGCGGCTCTTTTAGGAGGGGAGGTGAAATGAAGAAGTTTACATACTGCACAATATGACTTCGCCGTGCAAATGAAAACCGCTTCCCCAGACGGCGAAGCTATTCTATCAGAACTGCCAAAAGACAGGATTTTTCAGATTCATTCGTGTAATTGCAGAAGAAAAAATATGGAACCTATCGGATCACGATAGAAGAGCATTAATTAAAAACGCTATCTTCCAGGGAGCATGGAAAACGGAACTATAATTGTAGTGGGGCGGCGGAAGGGGTTACCTTCCTCCGCTTTTGTGTAATGTTAAGAGAAAGCGATTAGTCAGCCAGCAGAGCCATACGGCCGGGGTCGTTGGCGAAGACTTCCTTAGCGTTGTCCTTGGTGACGACAACGGGAGGCAGCTCGTAGACAGCAACGTCGATCTTACCGTTGTTTACAATAACATCGGTAGCGGGCATGCCGTTGCCAGCCTGCAGGGACTTGATGATCTCAATGGTCTGAGCGACCAGAGCATCGGTGGGCTTTGCGACGGTGGAGTACTGACGGCCTGCCCAGATCCACTCAATG
>JAZREB010000131.1:0-10408 GCA_045660585.1 Faecousia sp.
CACTGCTCCTTGCTCCTGCGCTGGAGGGTTTGGGTATAGATGCAATAGGAAGCGTACACAACAGTGAAGAGATAGAATCCGACGGATAACAACAGGAATGCTACAATAATCGTAATAATAAGAGGCGTGGACATATGACTATCCCCTCTCCTTTCTCTCAGCGGCAATTCGAGCATCCAGCTCCTTGCGCAGTTCCAGTACCTTGTTGTAGACCATATCGTTCAGACACGCAATGTCTTCTTTCGTGGCCTTAGGACCGGAAATATGTGCATGGAGATCGATGGGGTCACCCATTATGAGGTGGACACGCTTAAATATACCGTAATTGCCGTCTGTGATACAAGGAACAATAGGGGCATTGGCCTTCAGAGCTATGAAAATATAGCTGGGATAGAACGGTTTGATGGTGCCATCATCGGTGTTGTGTCCTTCCGGGAAGATCTGGACGAGGTGTCCCTTTTTAATCTCACGGATACTCTGAGTAATGAATTGCATGCTCTTGGTGACGCGATTTGCCTGAATACCTCCCCAGAATTTCATGCCGAATCGCAGGAGTGCGTTTTTAAAAGCATGCTCCGATGCAACGACATACAGCTTACGAGGGAAGAAAACAAAGACATTCATAACAAAGTCAAGGGGGTTAAAGTGGTTGGAGATCACCAGTGCCCCACCCTTGATCCGTCTGGGAGTCGCATCACTTTCGTAGTATATTTTGTTTTTAAAAAACAGCCATTTAAAGGGGTAGCCGGTTACGATACCGATAACCCGGAAAATATCATAAATAATGCTCATGATTCGTCTTCTTGTTTACCAATCTGAGAAATTGCCTTAGGTAGCATATAAGACATTACAAATGCAGTCATACATGCGACGGCGACAATCAGGGTCAGAACGGGAATGAATTCTTTTTCTTTCAGGAATACGAGGATAGGGCCGGTAGCCAAACCGGCAGAAGCGCCTTCAAACAGTCCCTGAATTGCAAAATACATGGAGGATGCGGTTTCACGGTCACCCTTACGTGCGGCAGCTCTCTGAGAGGGCACAGTATAGGTAATGGCGAAAAATGCACCGATAGAGAAGGAAACGATAATGCTACAGCCGATGGCATAAGGAAGCATCAGACCTTCGGGAATAAACTTAATCAATCCCATGAGAGCCATGCCTACAGAAAATACCAGCAGGATGTAACGATAGGCAAAGCCAAGACCGCGCTTCTTCATGATCTTGTTGTAAATAATAATGGTAAAGGGAACGGGAACAAAGCAGGAGGCCATGACAAAGGTCATATTGAGCCCGGTGGTGGAGAAATACTCGTTGATACCGCCGAGGAAAAGCTGCAGGCCGATATTCATAACAAAGAGAGCGCAAAGCCACAGAATATAGGGCTTATCCTTAAGGGTAAAAGCAAGGGATTTTCCTAAAGTGGTTCTTGCAGTTGCAGGTGCGCTCTTGACGGTAGTGTCTGCATGCTCCTTGAGAAGGAACAAAGGAATGGCCATGGTCAGGGACAGGGGGATGAACAGAAGAGCGATAATTCTAATGTTCATACCCATGCTGACAAAGGCGGGAACAAGGGCAAAGCCGAGGCTGAAATATACAACGTCACAAACGGATTTTGTATTAGACAGCAGGACGATATCATGTTGGGAACGGGCAACCTCTGCAAAGGTTGCATAGTAAGTAATCATGGTCAGGGTGTAGGAAGTGTAAAAAACAAGGAGCCAGAACCCAAACCAGATGGTATTGCGTAAGGTGCCGGTGTGATCAATGGGCAGAAGGAACATAAGATAAGCCAACAGCATGGGAATATATCCCATAACAATAGCGGTTTTACGTTTACCCCACTTGGCCTGCAGGTTGTCTACAAAATGGGACAGGGGAAGGTCGATGAGACCGTCCACGATCTTAGCGGCTAAGATGAGAACGCTCCAAATACCTGCAATAACCAGGTCTTTGTTAAGGTATGTCCAAGATTCTACATGGGCATCGAAGCCCTTAACAAGGAGTGCACTGCACAGGTAGGAACCGACGATCAGGTTCAGCATATTTACTCCGAGACCGGAGCAACCGTATAGGATTACGCTTTTCTTACTGGATAATTTCTTCATGTCTCTATTCTCTTTCTTTCTTAATTATTCAAAGGAAAGGGTGATATAGCAGGATAGGCTATCTACGGCGATGGTAAAGAAATCTGCAGATACACCGGCTTCCTCGGCGGAGGCAATAACAGAATCTACGGTATCTTTCAGTTCCGGACGATAGAAAATCGTGATAACATCCTTGCACTGGTGCTCAAGGATCTTCTTGATGGATAGGAAGGCGGTTTCCTCTATGGTAGAGCCTATGGTTAATAGCTCTTTGCCGGAGAAGGAATAGTATTCATTGCGGTGAATGTCCAAGTCTCTGTAGTGGATGGCGTTTTCTCGCATAGCCACGGAGACGATCAGTAGATCGTTAATGACATCGGTAATGGAGCGAAGCACTTGCTCCGGATCTTCCTCGTCAAAATCGATCATAGGCAAAGATGCGTAGCATTCCGCAATGGTTCGAGTTTTCAGAACGGTGATATTCCCCTTTTGAGAGAGCTTTTTTGCCTGCATTGCAGATAGGAATCCGTCAGAACTGTTGGGGAAGACATATATGGTATCTGTGTTGCATTTTTCAAAGGCGTCCAAGTAATCCTTGGTAGAAACTGTATCCTCTGCCATTATGGAAACATCTGCGCCCATGTCGATGAATAACTTTTGGATCGTTGGATCACAGGCGACCGCTACGACATTAAACTTTGCATCGGCGCGTTCCTGAGAGCACAGAAGCCGTTTGGAAAGTTCTGTATGCTGAACGGTCATGTTTTCGATCTTTAGGGAAAGGAATTCTCCGTAATTATGGCACAGAGATAGGATCTGCTCCGGGAAATGAGTGTGGATATGGACTCGAACCTTGTCATTCTCAATAGATACAACAAGGGAGTTTCCCATGTGAGAGAGCTGTTGTTTAAAGCTAAGGGGATCGAAGCTATCTCTGTCGTTCAGGATCTGCAACAATAACTCGGTACAGTAGCCGTAAGGGAATGTACTGTTTCTGTCAAAAGCATCATAATCCACAGTGGGAGAGGATTGTTGTTCTTCTTCCAGTGCCTCGATAGGTTCGCCGTCGAGATACTTTTGCATTCCCTCGAATAAATACACGATACCGGCACCGCCACTGTCAACCACACCTGCCTCTTTGAGAACCAGCAGGAGCTCCGGCGTGGTCTCAAGAGATTGCTTGGCGTGATCGGTGAAGGAATCGATGATTTCCTTGACACCTTGCTCCCCTGTGAACTCGGAGCGAACTGCTTGCGTAGCGTCCTTAATAACGGTGAGCATGGTGCCCTCTACAGGGGTGGCGACAGACGAGTATGCGTACTCTACTCCTTTATCCAGAGCCTCTATAAAGAGTGCTCCGTCAGCTACATCTACGTCATAGAACTTTTCGGAAATTCCTTTTAGGAACTGGGAGACGATGACACCGGAATTTCCTCGTGCTTCAAATACAACAGAGCGAGCAAATTTTCTGGATACGGAGGAAAGATCCTCGATAGACTCCCCTACCGCTTTCAGACCGTTATGTATGGTGGTGACCATATTTGTGCCCGTATCTCCGTCGGGAACGGGAAATACGTTCAATTGATTTACGGTCTTGATATTCTTTTTAAGGTTGCGGACGGCATAATCTACCATGTTTTTAAAACATATGCCATCAATTTTTATCGACATAAGATCACCCATTCAGTAATTCGGTAATAATTGCCTTCTCAGTAGCTAAGTCCTCTGAAATTTCTTCACCGATAAAGTAAACACCTAACATACCGGGGCCAATGTTGGTACCACTGCCGGTAAATACGTCGCTGACAAAGACCTGCTTGGGATGGAGGCTGTCTTCCAACATGGCGCAGAGCTTTTCGGCGTATTCCTGACGATTGCTATGGGATATCAAGATGTATTGGTTCTCAACGTTAACGGCAGAACGGCCGATATAGCGAACGGTGAGATCCAGAGCCTTGCTAATGCCCTTGACTTTGGTCAGGACGGAAACATAGCCCTCTCGGGTGCAATCGCCCATGGGCTTAACCCCGGCGAAGCTACCCATGATTGCTTTGCCCATTGCAATTCTGCCTCGACGAGCTACAAAAATCAAATCATCGATAGGACCCATCTGGTGGATCTTATGCTTATGGCTCTCTAAGAAGGAAATGACCTCATCCATGGACTTTCCTTCTCGACGGAGCTCGTGAGCATACATAACAAGCAAGCCGAAAGCACCGGACATCTTGTAAGAGTCGAAACAGTAGATGGTGCAATCGGGGAATTCTGCGCTGACCCGATCTGCGGCCATTTTAGCTACATTGTAAGTGGAGCTGATCTTGGAAGAAATAGACATGCTTAGGATGTCATAGCCTGCCTCGGCATATTTCTTGAAGGTGCAGTAATATTCCTCAGGGCTGGGAGGTGCGGTGCTGACATCTAATCTTCTGTTAGACAGAGCCTTGTAGAACTCGTCACGGGAGATATGGCTCCAATCCAGTGTCGTGTTAAAATCACGGCCATCACTGAAATGGATATGGCCCTGAATATAATCATCCACTCCGAATTGTTCACGGATCGGGGCGGACAAGTCACAGGTTACATCGGCTAAAATGATATAATTTTTCATATTTCCTCACATAAAATAGGGTTTTTTCGCTATAAAAATCCAATTGCATATAAATAGCGATTTTTATCTATTATACTACATCTTTAAGTATATTGCAACTATTTTTGACAATATTCTAAGAATTTCCGTGAGGGTGGGATGCCCATAGGATGTAGAGCGTTTTTCTTGATTTTCATGGAGCTTTATGCTATGATACAACCATAATCATTGGAATATAACAGGATATGGAAGAAGATAGGAGGTTTGTATCATGAAGGTGTTGATCGCAATGGATTCATTTAAAGGGAGTCTGTCTTCCGTAGAAGCAGGAAATGCTGTCAGGGATGGGATCCTATCTGTATTCCCGCATGATGAAATTACGACCTGTCCCCTTGCAGACGGCGGAGAAGGTACAGTTCATGCCCTATGCTGTGGAAAAATGGATCGTCTGATTACCGTGCGGGCGACAAATCCCTTGGGAGAAACCATTGCATGCCAATACGGCATATTGGAAAACGGTTTTGCTGTAATAGAAATTGCCGCGGTGGCAGGGATAACACTAATTCCCGAAGAGAAACGGGATCCACTCTACACAACTACCTATGGCGTGGGGGAAATCATAAAAGATGCTGTGAATCGAGGATGCAGAGATTTTATCATTGGCTTAGGCGGTAGCGGAACTAACGACGGCGGTGTGGGAATGCTACAGGCTCTTGGATGGAAATTTTTAGACGAAAACGGACAACCGATCCGGCGTGGTGCCAAGGGTCTCAAAGACTTGAAAACCATTGATCATAGTGAGGTATTACCGGAACTAAGGCAATGTAGATTCCGTGTAGCATGTGATGTAACAAACCCTCTTTTGGGGCCTATGGGCTGTTCTGCTGTTTTCGGCCCGCAAAAGGGTGCTGATTTGGTTTCTGTTGTAAAGATGGATACATGGCTTGCCCACTTTAGCCATATTGTAAAACACTACTTCCCTGCTACAGATGCCGGTACTCCCGGCGCCGGTGCGGCAGGTGGACTGGGCTTTGCTTTCTCGGTTTTTTTAAAGGGTAGTCTTGAGCCCGGGGCAGCTATCGTTGGAGATGCTCAAAAGATAGAGGATAAAATAAAGGATTGTGATCTGATAATCACCGGAGAAGGGGCTCTGGACAGACAATCCTCTATGGGAAAGGGGCCTGTTCATATGGCTCGTTTGGGGAAAAAATACGGGAAATCTGTGATTTTGCTAACAGGAAAGATTGGTGATGGTGCTGACAGCGTGCTAAAAGAAGGTGTTTCGGCTTATTTTTCCATTCTCCCCTGCCCGATGCCCTTACAAGAGGCAATGAAACCGGAAATTGCGTATCGTAATTTAAAGAATACGGCATCCGCTGTCGTTCGTTTCTATCACACTTTTGATAAATAGATAAAGCATGCCTGACACACCGAAGGGTATCAGGCATGCTTTTATAGTATTAACGATCCTATAAGAAAGGAAAGACTGTTACAAAGGAGAGAAACCAAGAAGCCTTTTCTCTTAGTAACATGGAGTAGCTGATTGTAGAACCAACCTTCTAACAGCAGGATTAGGAACTCTAAAATCAGGGTGAAAAAGAATAGAATACTGTCATTGGGAAAAAGATTGTACCACAGGATCCGCAGACAATTCAGCATTGGGTTGGTCAAAACATTACATAAAAGTCCTGTAGAGAGCCATTTTCTCCGTGGGGATAGGAAGAAATGTGGTATGCTCTCTATTACAATTGTTATCAGGAGAGCTAAAGCCATTCCCTTAAAAATCTGCAATAAGTTAGACATAATGAAATATTTTAGCAAGATCAGGGATCATTCTTGAATTTCGGGGATGTTCTCCTGTTCGTTGGCAGTGGTAGAGGTGGTTTCTTTGTTACGACGTGCGATTTTAATGATAATCAACACAAGCGCAAAGACTAAAAGAGATAAAGCGAAGAGAAAAAAGAGGAGTCCCAAACCAAAGAGAGCAAAAACATTGACCGGCGCGGCGGCATCTAAAATAGGTTGCATCATTATTAACATCTCCTTTTTATAGATAATAGTAAGCTGATGGCGGCAAGAGTTCCAAGGATCAGAACAATAAGCTGATTGAGAAGAAGTCCTTCCGGATGATAGAAGAAAATAGGCGCTAAGCCGGTAAACAGAGCCACTGTGGTAATCCCGAATGCAAATGCAGGTTCTTTGGGAAAGGCTGAAACCAAGATCCCGACAGTAATGGGCATGGTCATGCTGAATAGCCCCACTCCTATGAGGGATATCACCATGAGCTCATTGCCGAAGAGTAAAAAAGGCAGAGATAAGAATAAACTGATGACTGTTGTTTTGCGGTAGCCGATCCGATCGCATAGAAAACCGCCGAAGTATTTTCCCAAGCCCATAAAGGAAAATAGTAAGATGGCATGAATCGTATCCTTTTTCCATGCAGTTGGAATGGCGTAGGCGACATAGGAGCGAATGGCAGTAGACAAGAATGCCAGAAAAACCACGATGCCAAGGGGGAGTGTAGTAGAACTGACGTGAAAAGGACAACACTCCCCTTTCCGTGTGGGATGATGTTGGGAGATGTAGTAGCATAAACCCAGAGAAAGAAGGATACATCCCACAGGGATCCAGATAAAATTTGCTTTGGCGCTACCTAAGAGTTGTCCTGTGATCACGCCGAAGGAGCCGCCTGCTACGAATGCGCTACATGGAGAAATCTTGCCTCCGGTTTCGGATAAGGTATGCTTTGCACCGGAAATGTGAACCATTGCATTCCCTAATGTTAAGATCACAAGAGCGACGGTGTCCAAGGGCAGAAACAGACCGACTAAGATCATGATACAGCCAGCGACGCCCAGAAATTCTTTCTCCATTTTGTCAGCCCATGCACCAAGGAAACATTGGGGTACAAAGGCAATGGCATCGAAAAGGAAAGCGTACAATACCCAGTATTGACTGATACTCAGGCGAGAGAACAGGAAGTAAAAACAGCATATTTCTACAGAGAAATGGACAAAAGCGTACATCCAGCCTGCAGTAGGAGTTGAGATCCCGGGCTTCATGGTTGGCCCTCCCTTCTGTATGGATAGAGATAGATTACTTTTCGGAAATCAGGTTGGAACGATAATAGTCGGAGTACTTTGTGATTTCGCGATTGAGAGTATCGATCCCCATTTTCTCTGCCAGGGTCGGTTCTTGAGAGAATAGATTTGTGCCCAAACCGAGACGGTCGCCTTGGATCTCACAGCCGATGGCTGCCAGTGTTGTGGGGAACATATCCATGGGGGTAAAAGTGCGATTTTTGCTGTTGGTTGCCTCAATAGGGGCGTTAATAATACAGTTATATACATGGCGCTCGTAGTTTCTGTCTACGTTACGACGGAAGAACTGGTTATCCATGGAAGGATGGTCGCCACAAATGATCACCGTGGTATTTTCGTAGAAGGGCTGTTCTTTGAGCCAATTTACAAAATCCTCTACCTGACGGGAGGCACAGGACATTACATTTCCGTAGGGCTCATCGTGTTCCTCCCTGCATAGATCACAGGTATAGCCGTCTACGTGGTGGGTGTCCACCGTCAGCAAGGTAAAGGCGAAAGGTTGCTCCCCAGCAGCGATCTCCGTGAGCTCGCTTTTAGCGTAGTCAAAGAGTTTGTAATCTTCAAATCCCCACCAGACGAAATAATCATCGGGGATCAGATCGGCTTCCCTGGCGGTATGGAGATCATAAACATGATCCACGCCGTGTTCTACATAGTATTCCTTTCGTCCACCGTAGGAGGCATCGGAGCCGACCATGAGAGTCTGGTAGTACCCTTCTTCATGAAGAATATCCTGAATCGTGGTTGCTCCGGGGAGGTAACCGCGGAAATTTGTCAGATCGATTTTGGCAATATCAATGGTAAGAGGTACGCCGGATGTCTGAGAAACCAATGCGGCAGAGGTCCATGTTGCATGGTTTACTGTGGGCCATCCACCTACCCCATCGTTGTGGGAAAAATTCTGATTTTCCAGTGCCAGAGTGTAGAGCTCCGGGATCAGATTTTCTTCACAACCGCCTCCCAGTTCTTGGGATAAGAAGCTGGTTTCCATAGATTCCAGATAAATGTAGACCAAATTACGCTTCTTTTCAGGGAAAGTAATGGCTACATCTGCGGGATCCACATATTCCTCTTCATACAGGGTGCTTTCGGTTAAGAATGTGTCGTATACGTATCTGGGGAAATGTATCATGGACAAGGCGCAGACGATACAAATGACACTCACTGTTACAGAGATCCAAGGGATCCATTTTTGCATTTTAGATAGTTTGCTCTGAATGTAGAACAAAAGTGTTGAGAAGAGTGCCGATAAAATGATGGCGGGTGTAAGGGCAAAAGCTATATAGCTCTCGGTTAAGGAATTGGCGCACCCGGACCAAGGGGAAAAGAAAGTGGAAAGAATGGACATAAACCCTGTGTACCCATATTTGCGAATGTACCAAATAGCGGAGCAGAGAGCTATGGTTGCTATAAGGGAAAAGAGAGATAGTAGAATTTTTGGGAAAATTTTGCGGAATTTCATAATAACTATACCTCAAAAATTAAAGAAAACGTTGAAGGAGAGACAGAATCGCCTCGGGAGAGAATGTCTCATCTTCCCAGGGGGCATTCATAAGGATGGATAGATTATCCTCGTTATGCTCAGTCTCTTTTGCATATAACTGTATCATATGGATAAGATCGCCGGCCTTTTGTCTGTGGAGATCCTGTAAAAGAATCACACTAAGGATGGAAAGAAGGATACTTTCCATAAAATTATCATCCATGGCAGATCGGAGAGCGTATTTATAGAGAAAGTAAACGAGAAGATGTTCCCAACAGGGATCCTCGTCCAGGGATTTAAGAGGCGTGCCGACCTTCCCCTGCTCCAAAAAAACTGTCCAATCCGGTCGCAAACGTTCCAGGGATAAGAATAGATCATAGAGTTTTGTACGGAAGGCAGAATAGGCATCATCCGTCATAGAACCATCTATCTCGGACAGGTCAACTTCGTCAACCTGAATACCGATGGACAATAGTTTCTCCATACGCGATGCCAAAGAAAGGTTGCGATCTTGTAAAACGGAAATTGCCTTGTCTCTCCCCTGTCGTACAGCAAGGATCCGTTCCGGGTCTATATCATGGAAATACCGAAGGGGCTCTTCTGTACGGTGGGTACGGAATGTAATGGGATCCTTCCGAGTGAGAATGATTCTGGCAACTTCCGGGCAGGAAATGGATAGCCCCTCCTCTCGGATCAAGCCCAGCTCTGTCACGAATCTGGGATAAAAACCGCAGACTGTAGAGAGGGCGTCCTCTCCTAAGGCGTACTGGATCTTGCACAAACCGTCGTCACGGAGCATGCAGCATCGTCCGTTGCACAAAGAAAAGGAAGGCTCTCCGTCAATGTCAATAATGCCGGCACGAATGGAATCACCAAGCTCTCCCTCAAGGGTCTTATAAAATGCTAAATGTTCAGCATCCGGGACGACCTGCCAGCCGATACAGCAGGAATCGGGGCAATCCCCTGCTATACAGGAAAACTCCCTGTAATAATCCGGTTGAGTGATGTTCATAAGAATTATTCCTCGATATGTAGGTTGATACCGTTCAGTTCAACACCTTGGTCAATGTTGATCAAAAGGTACTTTGTTCCGTTGATCACACGGGTGTGAACGAGATCTTAAGTCGGAGGCCAAGCGGTCTTAGGAAGA
>JAZREB010000132.1:0-9563 GCA_045660585.1 Faecousia sp.
TGTTTTCCCCGGCGGAATTACTGCTGTAGCCATCTGTTACGGTTACATTCAGAGTGCCGCTACTGTTATTAACGGTAAAGTTGGTATTGGTGCCGTTATAGCCCGTTGCCCAGTAACCCTTGGAGGCAGTATCGAAATTGATAAAGCCGTATGCAGGGTTCATATAACGAGCCTTGGAATTTGCGCTGTTGTCAAAATCAAAGACCAGAGTATCATCGGCCTTTTCCCCAACGTAGATATAATCTACGGTGATTTTACCGCCGGAGGTACTCATAATGTTGCGGAAACGGAAACCAAAGCCACGGAGGGCATCGGCGGATTTCAGAGTTGCAGATACCGGGAGGGTCAGGGTGATGTACTTCCCTTCCTCGTAGGTATAGGAGCAGTACATATCTGTTTTGCCGGTGTAGGTGCCGTTCTTGTCATAGTAATACTCAAAATAGACCATAGGCTCGGTGCCGGATACCACTTGACAGCCGGATACCTTGAAGCGGATCTTTACGACCTCTGCATCGGAGGGATCATAGTTCAGGGGCGAGAAGGTGGTGACGGATTTGGAAGATTGGGCGCCATGGCCATTGGTGATCTTGAGCCAGGGGCCGTAGGCCTGATTGCCATCCTCTACGGTTCCGCTGAAGCCGTCTGTTACATTGACCGTCAAGGTTCCGGCGGTATTGTTAACCGTATATTGTCTGTTATCTCCGTTATAGCCCGTTGCCCAGTAGCCTCTAAACCACTTGCCGTCATTGGTCAGGTCGTAGTTCAGATAGTTATAGGCAGGGTCCGTATAACGATAGCGGTCAAATTCGCTATTGGTAAAGCCGAAATAGAGGCCGGACCGGAAATGCTGTAGATCACCGCAGGCACATTTGCCGTTTAGGTAGGTATGAGTCTGGGTAATGGTGTTACCGCAGGAAGAACAAGAAGTGCTGTGGGTACCGTCACTGTGGACAGTATAGCTGCTGCCGTACTTGTGGGTGCAGGTTTGGGCAACCATAAGAAGTGTAGAGGTAACGACACGTTCCCCGGTAGAATCAGAGGGAGAGTTGCGGATCTTCAGATCGGAGTCCCCGTTGCTGTAACGGGTGGCAAAGGTAGTGGAGCCGCCACCGTCTAAGTTGATGGCATCTACACAACCGGCATTCTTCATGATCTCGCCGGTGTCTTGAATGGTCAGACCCATGGAGTAGCCCTCCTGTCTGCCATCAATGGCAAAGATCACAACGGTGCCGTCAGCCTTAAGGCCGATCGCAGTACGGGGTGCAAGCTCCACATCATCATTGGTGACCACCGCACCGTCCCGTACCAGCCAGTGGTAGCCTGCCACAGCCTCCTGTACATCCCCTAAGTAGGAGCCGAAGGGTCGGATGGCAAAGGTGCCGTCCTTCAGTACTGCGAAGAAGGGGGTCGCACGAGTACCGTAGGTCTGGATCACGTTGCCCTCCATCACCAGTTGTCCTCTGGGTTGGAAGGTGTCCATATTGAAAAAGTCAGCATTTACTGCCAGATATACCGTTTCCCCGGTTGCGGTCTCATAGGCAGAGGCCTGCGCAGTTGTAGTAGCCCCCTTGAAAGCAATGGAAGGAGCCGCTGTTTTTCGGCTGGCTTCCGTACTGCCCTTGGTGTAATAGCCGGGATAAGAGGCCTTAAAGGTGACCTTGGCAGAGGGGGCTACCGTTGCCATATAGCCTGCAATGGGATTGCCGTCGGTCTTGTTCTTAAAGTAGACCTGAGACTCGTTTACACCGGTAAGGATGGGATTAACAGACTGGGAGCAGAAGGTCTTGTCGCTGTGGGAAGACAGGACAAAGTTAGCAGAAGAACCGATATAAATATGATCGATGTAAATGGTGCCGTTAGTGGCCTTTACGTTGCGGAAACGGAAACCAAAGCCCTTGAGCACATCTGCATTCTTCAGTTTGGAACTGACGGGAATGGTAACAGTCTGATAATAGCCGTTATCCAGGGTAAAGAATGCCCACATGTCGTTGGCATAGGTGTAGGTGCCGTCCTTGGTATAGTAGTACTCGAAAACGATCTTGGGGATCTGTCCACTGGGGACAGAGCAGCCGGAGAGTTTAAACTTAATGGTAACGGCCTTTACATTGGAAGGATCGAAATTCAGGGGGTAATAGGTACGGCTGGACTCACTGTAGGAAGGTGCCACACCATAGGTGTTGGTAACCTTGAGCCAGGGGCCGGGAGTACCACTGGCATCGGCACCGTTCGTGACATGGAGGCGGAGGGTGCCGTTGGCGTTGGAGATGGTATAGTCGGACTTGGAGTCATTGTAGCCCGTTGCCCAGTAGCCCTTAGACTCCTGGTCAAAGTTGTAACCACCGTAGGCACTGCTCTTATAGCGGGCAATGGCGGCATCGTTGTTGCTGAAATCGAAGAGCAGATCCGTAGAGGTGTTCAAACTCCCACCATAGGCCGCAGTAGAAACCTCTGACTCATCTACTTTCTTAGCTCCTACCGCAGGGATCAAAGATAGTACCATAACGAGAGCCAAAAACAGTGCAAATAGACTTTTTTTCATCGTATTTATACCCTTTCTTAGAAGTTTATGGAATTATTTTACCATATGACGAATATAAATGCAATAGTTCCACCCGCAAAACTCACCCTGTTTAGCAGAAATCTGAGCATGAAGGGTTCGGATCGGAACTATACTGTAGGAAGGGAGGCGAATGGAATTGGGGAAGAAAACAGGGATCTTAGGCGGAGCAATTCTGCTCACGGGAACGAATCTGTTCCTGCGGTTGGTGTCTATTGGATTTAATGTATTCCTAACGGATCGGATCGGCGCGGCGGGATTGGGGCTGTTGCAACTGATCTCTACGGTCAGCGTATTTGCCCTATTGGTGGGCTCCTCCGGGGTACGAGTGGCGGCTATGTTCTTGAGCGCAGAGGAGTTCGGACACCGCAGATTAGGTGGGGTCCGATCTGCCATGAGCGCCTGTTTGGCTTATGGGATCGTAGTCAGTACCATGGTAGGTCTGATCACCTACGCTCTGGCAGATTTTTTTGCAGAAACTTGGCTCCAAGACAGTCGGGCAACCTTGTCCATCCGAACTATGGCGGTGTTCCTGCCCTTTACCTGTCTGTGTGGGATCATGACAGGGTATTTTACCGCCTGCTCCCGCATCCGTCAGCTCGTGGTCATTGAGATCGGAGAACGGCTACTTTCCCTGGGACTTACCATAGTGCTACTGCTGACCTGGGCGAAAGAAGACACGGAGAGAGCCTGTTGTGCCATTATTTTGGGCAGTTCCCTTGGATGTGTAGCAGATTTCTTTCTCCTCTATGCCATGTACCGCAGGGATATGAAGGAGATTCAAAAAGACAGGAGCCTAAGCATGACCTCCCGTCTGTTCCATCTGTGTGTACCATTGGCTCTCAATGATTACCTCCGCTCCGGTCTAAACACAGCGGAGCAATTGCTGATCCCCTACGGTCTGGCTCGGTACGGAGGCTCTACAGACGCGGCCATGGGAGCATACGGTACCATACATGCCATGGTATTCCCTGTACTCATGTTCCCTGCGGCAGTTCTCTATGCCCTATCGGATCTGTTGGTACCGGAGCTGTCACGGGCAAAAGCCATGGGACGACGATTGCGGATCATCGATCTCACGGGGAAATGTCTGCGATTGTGCTTCCTTTTTGCCTGCGCTGTGGCAGGGTTCCTGTTTGTCAGTGCCGAGCAATTGGGTCTGTTGCTTTACAAAAGTGAGGATGCGGGATTTTACCTGCGAATTTTTGCTCCAATGGTGCTGATGCTGTACTTAGACGCCATCGTAGACGGTATGTTAAAGGGCCTTGCAGAACAGGTGCGGTGTGTGCGCTATAATACCATAACATCTGCCATGGATGTAGCGCTCCTGTTCCTGCTCCTGCCGAAATACGGTATCGGTGCTTATGTGCTCAGCTTCCTTGTGACACATGGGGTAAATCTGTGGCTTAGTCTCAGACGACTATTGGAGGTGAGCCGTTATCGGCTCCGCCCCATAGAACTGTGCCGTCCCCTGGTGGCACTCCTTACGGCTACCGCCATATCTATGCTCCTGCCCATGGAGTCTCTACGGGGGCTATCTTTCCTGATCCTCCTTGTAGCATCCTATATCCTATGGAATGCAACACTCCCGAAAGACCGCCAATGGTTAAAGGGAGTCTTTCGGGAGAGTTTTCATAAAGAGTAATATTGGGTTTATACAAATCCCTCTACGGACAAATAGCGACTACCGCTGTCCGGCAGGATGGTCAGGATGGTCTTTCCGGCATTTTCCGGGCGATTAGCAATGGTCAGCGCACCACACAGGGCGGCGCCGGCGGAAATACCAACAAAGAGGCCTTCCTCTCTTGCCAGACGTTTTGCGGCATTCATTGCCTCTTCGTCGGTGACGGTAATGACCTCATCCATAAGCTCTACATCCAGAACCGACGGAATAAAGCCTGCACCGATGCCCTGAATCCCATGGGATCCGGCTGTGCCACTTGTCAAAACCGCAGAAGTAGCAGGCTCAATGCCCACTACGAAGATATTCTTCTTCTCTTTCAGGTATTTGCCGGTGCCGGTAATAGTTCCGCCGGTACCGACTCCGCAGACAAAGATATCCAAATCCTCCCCTACAGCCTCCCAGATCTCAGGGCCTGTGGTGTCATAGTGAGCCTTGGGGTTTGCAGGGTTTTGGAACTGCCCTGCTAAGACAGCACCGGGGATCTCTGTTAGAAGTCGTTCCGCCTCTTGGATAGCCCCGGTCATACCTCCCGGCACCAAAATGACCTCCGCTCCGTAGGCCTCCATGAGTTTGACCCGTTCTTGGGACATGGTGTCGGGCATAATGATCATAGCCCGATAGCCACGTACAGCGGCTAAGAGAGCAAGACCGATCCCCGTATTGCCGGAGGTAGGCTCAATGATTACAGAGCCCTTTTGGATCCGTCCCTCCCGTTCTGCTTCGTCCAGCATGGAACGGGCTACCCGATCTTTAACGGAGCCACCGGGATTTAGGAACTCCGCCTTCACCAAAACACGGGCAGGGCTTTGGATATGGGATAGCTCAACTATGGGGGTATTACCGATGAGTTGTTCCGCAGAAGTGTAGATTTTCATGGGATCACATCCTTTATTTCAAAATGATACGCTTGCCACCTTTATAAGGGAGCACCTTGCCGATCCGCTGTGCAGAAGGAACGGCGCCCTTCAGAGCCTCTTCCATAGCATCGGCATCCTCGGGATCTACGGCTATGAGAAGACCACCGGAGGTCTGGGGATCATAGAGCATATCCTGGACTGCCAAGGGAATATTCTCTGCCTCTACGAATTCTTCTGCAAAGGCGCGGTTGCGGTACATCCCCGCAGGGAGAATCCCCCAGGAGGCAAAGTCCAAGGCGGCAGGGATCAGATCAATGGCCTTGGTATCGATCTCTAACTGTGTATCGGAGCCCTGTGCCATCTCCAGACCGTGTCCCAGGAGACCGAAACCGGTGACATCGGTACAAGCATGGACGCGGAACCGAACCATCACATCACGGGCAGATTTATTGAGGGTGGTCATGAGTTTTATAGCGTAGACAGAGGTCTCCTCGTCTAAGAGATCTGCCTTTTGGGCAGAGGTCAGGATGCCGATTCCCAAAGGTTTGGTGAGGAACAGTGCATCTCCTACCTTCGCACCGGAGTTGGTCAGGAGCTTATCCGGGTGGACAAAGCCCGTAACCGCCAGGCCGTATTTGGGTTCATCATCAAAAATACTGTGACCTCCGGTAATGATGGCGCCGGCTTCGTATACCTTGTCATAGCCACCACGTAGGAGAGCATGGACAGCCTCCTTGGGCAGGCTCTCGGGAACTGCCATAATGTTCAGTGCCAGCTTGGGTTCTCCTCCCATGGCATAAACATCGGACAGGGCATTGGTTGCGGCAATTTGTCCGAAAATATAGGGATCATCGTCAATGGGTGGAAAAAAATCTACGGTCTGCACCAAAGCAAGCTCCTCGGAAACCTTGTAAACAGAGGCATCGTCGGATTTATCGAAACCCACCAGTAAATTGGGGTCGGTGTGGACACGGATATCATCCAGTAATTTAGCAAGAGTGCCTGCTCCTACCTTAGCACCGCAACCGGCACATTTTGCTAGTTTTGTCAGTTTAATATCTTCCATGATTTATGCCTCCTAAAATCTGAGAATTGCCTCTAACACACCGCCACCGATGGCAAGGGCCTTGTCAGAAACCAAATAACAATATTCTGCTACCCCTCTGGGATCAACATCTCCGGCCTTCATTCCCTTATGAACAGGGGTGCCGTCGGCCAAAATGCCACGGAGCATACCGTCGATCTGGCAGAACATAGGCTCTCCGTTTACGGTACCGGCTACCTCCCCCTGTTTGACCATATCCCCAATGTGGAGGATCTGGGTGAAAATACCGTCTGCGGGAGCACGGAGTACACGTTCCCCTGCAAATCCCCCGATGAGACCGGGAATATTGGTATTAGGCAAGGGAGATCCCTCTGTAATAACTCGACCCAAGGTGTGACCACGCATAGTCTCTACTGCGGCATGGCAATCTTCCCCAACGGTAAAGCCGGGGCCAACACCGATGACACAGGGAGCGTGGGTGATCCTGGTGCCTAAATTCCGCTTGGCAAGGATGGCATCTACAACCACATCCGGTCGTAGAGTCTCGATACAGTTACAGTTGGGATCTGCTAAAACAGGAATACAGCCCTCTGCCAAAATTTGGGGAACATCCTCTAAAAAGGGTGCAAATTTTGCGGTCACATCCTCTACCTGCATGGAGCCGTACAGGATCGCCTGAGAAAAGCAGACCGTACGACGGATCGCTGTGGGACGGGGCAGGTCGGTCATAACCACCTGCATTTTGGCATGGTGGAGCCGTAAAGCAATGCCGGAGGCAAGATCCCCTGCACCGCGAATGAGCACTAACATATAATTTCTCCTTTCAGGACAGATCCCACACAACAGGGTTTAGATACCAAGGCTTTCAGTTCCATGGCAAGCTGTGGTGCCTGATCTGCTTGATTGATAAAAATACAGTGGCCGAGATCCTCTTTCTCTAAGGCAAGAGCGACGGCTTGGGGAGTTGCCAAACGGGAATCCGTCATGGCAAGGAATAGATGGGGTCTGTGGACAACCTCTAAAACAGGTTTCCCCAATCCTGTGGCGCCTACAACAGTGATCACCCTGCTACATCCATGAGGGATCACGGGCTCGTAGGTATCATGAGCTTTTAGAGGGAGGTGCTTAGAGCCGTCTGCCTCTACGAGAATATAATCGGCATATTGAAGGAAAGATTCAAAATCCTGTATCGGTGCTCCAATCTTTCCCATCTCCGCCGGGGTACCAACGCATAGGATTCCTGACACAGGATCGGCGATCTCCTGTGCAAAAGGGATATACTCCGGTGGATAGATCCGAGTGGACGTACAAAGGACTACCGAGTGTCCACAGGCTGAGAGCTCTCTGCCTAAGGTCAGCATGAGGGATGTTTTTCCTCCGCTTCCGATAATGGCGGTGATCCCCTTATTCACTTGCAGAGCTTGTGCAAAGGTCACGTTAGCATCCTCACTTTTACGTTATTCTGTAATAAGAATAACATATTTTCTCCCTATCGTCAACCGAAAAAGTTGACGAAGAGACAGATCTGTGATATACTGAACCCATGGAACAGAAATTTAAACCCGTCCTGTCTCTGCGGATCTATGGTGAGGCCAAGTGTTTCGGTCCGGGAATTGCTCAACTTCTCAATCGAGTAGAGGAAAAACACTCTCTCCGCGCCGCCGCCATCTCCATGGGCATGGCATACAGCAAGGCATGGACCATTATCAAAACCGCCGAGAAGGAGCTCGGCTTTGACCTGCTGGTATCAACCACAGGCGGCAAAAACGGAGGAGGTGCTTCCCTATCGCAACAGGCTAAATGCCTACTCGCCGCCTATGAGCAGTACCTAAACGACGTACGCAAATATGCCCAAGAGGAATTTCAAACTCGTTTTGCCAATATTTTAACAAAAGACACTGCCCCGGAATAATCACCTATTCCGGGACAGTGTCTTTTTGTTTTATAATAAGAAGCAACAAATATCAGTTTGTCTGACTGTTTTGTTTTTCCCCATACGCCATGCATTTGGTTGAATACGAAACCGATTTGCCTCGGACATAGTTTGCTCTCTTGCAGGGGCGTGGACAAAAGCGAGAAAACAAAGGATCGTATCCATGTAAAAACCGTGTACGGGGGTGGGACAGACTCACATTATTGATCTTGCCCACGGAACCATCGTGAATAAAGGACTGTTCCGATTTAGCTATGGAAACAGCCCGATAAACGGAATTTGATGTATTATTGTATCATGATACGTAAAGAGAGGGCTGTACCGTTTTGGATACAGCCCTCTTGGATTATAAGGTTGTTACGAAACCTGTGCCTATATTAGAAGGGCAGGGTTGCGTAGATGCCGTAACGGCTGATGTTGGTGTGGTTCTGATAGCCCAGGTAGTTGGGATCGTTGACGGGGTCAGCGGGGAGCCAACCGGCCTTGTTGTAGCTATTGGTGCCGGGAGCATGGGGGCAATATACAGAAGACCATACGTGACCGGTCTGAGAAACTGCGAACTTGCAGTACCAGTGCTCATAACGGCCGGGAACGCCCAGTGCACGAGCGCAAGCGTTCATCAGGTGACCCATGTCGCAGCAGTTACCGGACTTTGCATTCCAGGTACCCAGAGCACCCTGCTGGGTGTCATAGTAGTAGGAATATGCGATCTTGGCATTCATGTACTCCATGAGGTTGAACATAGCCTGATAAGTGGTGGTGGGGTTCTTGAATCCACCGTGAGAACCGGAGCTGTATGCCATGCCGGACTTAGCTACAGAGATAATGGTAGCGTTGGTGGACTGGCAGTTGGAGGTGGGAACCATGTACTGCTTATATGCGGAGAAGTCGTTGCCGAAAGAAGCATTGCCGGAAGCAATTCCGAGATACTCGTACCAAGGCTGAACAGCGATGGAATCGGGCAACTTGCCGTTTACTGCATAGTAGTCCAGGATGCAAGCAGCCATGTAGATGGCGCCCTCGTGCTGGATCTGACCCAGAGAAGTGCTTGCATAGTTGGGAGCCTGACCGTTGTTTTCCATGAAGGTCTTGATTCTGGTGAGGATGTCAAGATACTCGGTCTTCTGGAAGGTGCCCTTAGACAGAGTGGAGGAAGGACCGCTGGGCTCGGAATAGCTGGGAACACTGAGGGAACCGCTGGTCTGGCCACCATTGATGCCGATAATGACCTGTGCTGCAAGGTACAGGTACTGTGCGGGCTTAACGGAGGTAGTACCAACGGTAATGGACTCCATCATAGCCTCTTCGGTAGCAACATAATTCTTGATGTTGGTAGCAGCAATGACAACATTGGTGTACCAGTCAACAGTCATAGGAGGCAGCTGGGAGGTGGGAGCGGTAGATGCAGTGGTAGGTGGGGTGGTGGGGGCGGTAGTAGGTGCAGTGGTGGGAGCAGTGGTGGCATCGGTTACGTCCTGCACAGTGGC
>JAZREB010000133.1:0-6361 GCA_045660585.1 Faecousia sp.
CCTTGGGGCACACATTCATACCTCGCCTTGGCGAGGTATATCATACCGTAGGTATATCATGCCCCACAGCCGTGGGGTATATCATATCGTAGATATATCATTCGCACCAACGGAGCGATAAACGGGAATTTGATTTCGGTAGATCGGGGAAGGGAAGATGGGGGATTTACAGTTTTAACTGTGTGGGGAAGGCTTCGGTTCTCATAATGCCCCACATTTTGTCAATATAGGACAGGGTGTAGAAGTTTTCGTAATAATGGTAGTAGAAGGCGCCTTTTGTTGTCAGGGTATAGATCCCCTCTTCCTCGGTGAAAAAGCCCAGCTTTTTCCCCAGCCAAAACTCAAAGCCGTAGGACTTCTTTAGGGGAATGCCGAAGAATGCTTCAAAGGCCTCTGACGGTACATGGGTGCTGTAGGCTGTCCAGAACAGCCAGTAGACCATCCGCTGTCCGGGAGTAAAACGGGTGGTGAGAGAGGTGGGGAGTTGCCCCGAACGGATACGGTCACAATAGGCTGTGATATCAAAGGTGTTGATCTTAAATTGATCCCGGAGCAAACTGGTAGCGGAGCAACCGAAGCCCAGGAAGGTTTCACGGGTCATGGAGGAATAGTTGGCCTCCGGTTCGGATGAAAATGTCCAGATGGAACTGCGGGTATAGCCCTTGCCCAGACAGTAGTGGGTAATAGCATCTAAGAGGGCGCGCTTTTCTTTCTTCCCCATGGCTTTTACGGGACTCTTAGTAAAGGTGAAATCGATAAAGGGATAGATGGCCACATGATTGGCACCGATGGAAAAGGCAGCGTCGATATCGTCACGGAGATCATCGTATGTTTGATCCGGCAGAGCGAAAATAAAGTCCATGGAAACGGTCTCAAAGGTAACGGCTTCTAAGGCAGTGCGGAGCTTTTCCGGTTCAAGAGCCTTACGACCTAAGATTTTTTGGTATTTTTGAGAAAAGGACTGGATGCCGATACTGATTTTGGTAACCCCTGCTTCTTTCAGAAGTTGCAGGGTTTCCGGATCGACGTTATCAGGGTGGAGCTCCAGACCGATGCCCTCCGTAATGATAAAATAGCGGTTGAGAAGATCAATGATCTCTTTAATCCGATGTACGGCAAGGGCAGGGGTGCCACCGCCGAAATAGAGACTGGTGACGGTCTTTCTCTCTGCCTGCCCACCGCATACCAGACGGATCTCGTCTAAAAGGGCATCGATATATTGATCGCACAGGGCAGGAGCATATTGCACCTTGCAATAGGGGCAGAAATTACAGATCCCCTTGCAGAAGGGAATGTGTACATAGAGACCCATATTTTCACATGCACCATAGGGGAGGCTGTTGTCATATTCCTTTGTAAAGGTGAAGGGCTTACGGGTGCGGGTAAGCCACATCCGGGTCAAGGTCGTGATCATACTCATGTCAAATCAGATGTACTTTAGGTAGGTGCGGAACATCTCTAAGATAATGGGGATATTCCCTCTGAATATCAGGGTGTATTCCGCAACAAAGAAGTATCCGCAATTTTCACACAATCCGGGGACGTCGATACAACGTCCGCAAGTGGAGAGCTTTCCGTTTTCCATAACCACACACTGTTTGCAGGGAGTGGGGAAGGAATTGTCTATGAGGTAGGGGAAGGCCCGTTTCAGATTGAATATGGGAGCGCCCTCTTTCATCATACGGGTGATAACTTCACAGCAGGCGGCTTTCTCCTCCCGAGAGAGGGCCAGTTCCTTGGTATCGGGGTAGGGAGTGTGGAAATTGAAGGATACAGCGCGGACATTTTTGGTATCACGGGCGGTGAGACAGACATCGCCGATGGTATCTTTGTTGATTTTGTTAATGGCCATGTAGAAACAGATATTGTCTGCGGTTGCATTGCGGATGTTTTCCATAATGGTGTCGTAGGTATTGCCACGGATGGCGTTGTGCCGTTCCCTGTCCCCGTCCAGACTCAGGAGGATGAGGTCAGCCTCCGGCAAGTCAATGGGGAAGGTTCCGTTAGTGACTACATTGACAATGAGAAAGCCCATGGCTTTGGCTTCGATGACCAGATCCCGCAGGGTGCGCTCTCCGTCCCTCCACAGGAAGGTCTCGCCACCGCAGAAAAACAGGATGCGGATCCCCATGGCATATAACTGTTCCATCTCCTTGCGGATCCTATCATAGGGATGAACCACGGCTGTGATGTTATTGACGGAGCAGTGCTTACACCGGAGATTACATTTATCCGTAACAATAATGGTGCCTAAAATCGGGTCCTCTTTCCGAAATAAAACGGTTTTGATCCCGAAAGCGGTAAAGTGTAAAAAAGAAGAAAGTTTCATACCCTCTGCGCCCCTTTCTCCGCCCCGGGGCGGAAATATCGATCTGTAAAATATTATATCAAATATTGGTGTGATTGCAAGGAGATTATCTGTTTTTGCGGATTTCCGTAAAATCACGGTTTGTCGCTCCTTCGGAGCGCTAAGGGGGAATTTATGGAACGATGGGGAGGAAAGGGCTTTACTTTTTGGGGGGATTTTGGTATGATATACAATCGTGATGATTCTTTAAGAAAGGAACTGAATGGATGCTGAAATATCTGAAGAAATACTGGTTTTTCTGTCTCCTTGCGCCACTGTTTATGGTGGGCGAGGTTGCAATGGATCTGCTCCAGCCGGATCTGATGGCGCAGATCGTAGATGAGGGTGTTTTAAAGAGCAATATGGATCTCATCATAAATGTGGGGATCCGTATGATCCTGACGGTTATGTTGGGCGGTGTGTGCGGAATTTTGTGCGGTGTGTTTGCCAATTTGGCGGCACAGAATTTCGGAAACGACCTGCGCAAGGACTTGTTCCGTAAGATCATGAGCCTGTCCTTCCAGCAGACGGACAAGATCTCTACGGGCTCCCTTGTGACCCGTCTGACCAATGACGTCACCCAGGTACAGAACATGGTGCAGATGGCCATTCGTGGCTTTATCCGCAACAGTGTCATGTTCATTGGCGGCGTATTTATGCTCTACCGCCAGTCCCCGAAATTTGCTCTGGTGGCGGCCTTCGGTCTGCCTATTGTGGGCATTGTGGTGACCTACTTCCTGCGAAAGACTGCCCCTCTTTTTGCCAAGGTGCAGAAGAAGCTGGACGGCATTAACAACATCATGCAGGAGACCGTGGCAGGTGCCCGTGTAGTCAAGGCCTATGTAAAAGAGGACTATGAGCTGGGACGTTTCGACGAGGCCAACGACTCTCTATGTGCCGAGAATCTGAGAGTCCATCGCTTCCTTGCCTTTATGGGCCCCTGCATGAATATCGTCCTCAATCTCTGTGTTGTGGCGGTTCTCATGATCGGCGGTTATACGGCATATGAGGGTGGCAATATTACCCCCGGTAATACCATGGCGGCCATTACTTATCTTGCCCAGATCCTTCACGGGGTCATGTTTATGGCCAATATTTTCCAGATTTTCAGCCGTGCCAAGGCCTCTGCAGAGCGTATCAACGAGGTGCTGGATTGCGAAGAGCTCATTCCTGACGGTGACGGGAACGTGGTTCCCAAGGAGAAGGGCACTGTGGAATTCCGCAATGTGAGCTTTGCTTATCCCGGAAGTGAGGAGCACAAGGTTCTGGAAAATATTTCCTTCCGTGTAGAGGCAGGGCAGACCCTTGCCATTATCGGCGCAACCGGTAGCGGTAAGAGCTCTCTGGTTCATTTGATCCCCCGTTTCTATGAGGCTACGGAGGGAGAAGTTCTGGTAGACGGTATCAACGTTCGGGACTATGACCGTAAGACCCTGCGAGACAAGGTTGCCATGGTCCTGCAAAAGGCGGAGCTCTATTCCCGGAGTATTGGGGAGAATATTGCCTGGGGCAAGAAGGATGCAGAGCCTTGGGAGATCAAGTCTGCGGCGGAGATCTCACAGGCTGACGGCTTTATTTGCAGTAAGTCCTATGGCTACCACACCCCCGTTGCAGAGGGTGGACACTCCCTGTCCGGCGGACAGAAACAGCGCATTTCCATTTCCCGAGGGGTGCTGAAGGATCGGGAGATTTTGATTTTCGACGATTCCACCAGCGCATTGGATCTCAAAACCGAGGCAGAGCTCTATAGTGCATTGCAGGAGCACTGCTCCCATGTGACAAAGATCATCATTGCCCAGAGAATCGCCTCTGTCCGCAATGCAGATCGGATCCTTGTACTGGAAAACGGCACCATCGGCGCCATGGGTACCCACAAGGAACTGCTGAGATCCTCGGAGCTGTATCGGGATATTTACCATTCTCAGCTAAAGGAAGGAGGGGAAGAGGTATGAAGAAAGATTCCATGCCCAAGGGCTTTGAACGTCGCCCCGATCCCGAAGAGCTGAAGAAACAGGCAGGCGCCACCGGAAAGGGTCCCACCGCCCCCGGTTTTATGGGTAGACCCGGCCCCGGCAGATCCATGGGGCAGAAGGTTGAACACGCAGAAAACGTGGGGGGAACCCTGTCCCGTCTCATGATCTACTTCCGCAAGGAGAAGAAGCTCCTTGTGAGTCTGCTCCTGTGTGTGGTTGGGGTGACTCTGGCAGGTCTGGTTGCACCCTCCATTCAGGGTGAGGCTGTGGATTCCATTAAGAATACCGCATGGAAAGAGCTGTCCTACTGCATTATGGCACTGCTCCTTGTGTACCCTGTACATACCCTCCTGAGTCTGGGACAGGCACTGTTGGCGGCAAAGCTGAGTCAGCGCATTACAGGCCAGCTCCGTCACGATCTCTTTAAAAAGATCGACCGTCTGTCCATCAAATATCTGGATACACATTCTAACGGCGATATTATGAGCCGTATGACAAATGACGTAGAGAATGTCTCTGCTACGGTGTCCCAGTCTCTGGGCTCCCTGGTCTCCGGCGTACTGACCATTATCGGCACTGTGAGCATTATGTTCTTCTACTGCTGGCAGTTGACCCTCATTACCCTGGTTTCTGTGATCCTGACGGTGCTGGTTACGGGGAAAATGTCCCAGCTTATGCGAAAGGCCTACCGCAAGCGTTCTGCTCTCTTAGGTGAGTTAAATGGCCACAGCGAGGAAATGATCACCGGCTACCGCTCCGTGGTGGCATATAACAAAGAAGAGGACGTTACAGAGGAATTCCAAAAGACCTCCGACGATCTGCGTACGGTGAGCATTAAGGCAGAGATCTTAGGCGGTTCGATGGGTCCCATCATGAACTGTATTTCCAATATCAGCTTTGTCATCGTGGCGGCCTTCGGTGGGTATTTTGCCTACCGTGGCATGATCACCATTGGTATCGTATCGGCCTTTATTATCTATGCCAAGCAATTCTCCCGTCCCATTAACGAGATCGCACAGCTTTACGGCTCTATCCAGACTGCCATTGCAGGTGCGGAGCGTGTCTTTAAGCTCCTGGACGAGCCGGACGAAGAGGACTGCGGTACCTTGGAGCCGGAAATCACGGGTAAGATCTCCTTCCGCAATGTAGACTTTTCCTACGTCCCCGGCAAGCAGGTTCTGTATGATTTCGACTTAGATGTAGAGCCGGGACAGAAAATTGCCCTGGTTGGCTCCACCGGTAGCGGTAAGACCACTGTGGTCAATCTCCTTATGCGGTTCTACCCTGTGGACCGAGGGGAAATATTGGTGGACGGGGTCAATATTATGGATATGAAACGGGATTACCTGCGAGACAATATTGCCATTGTGTTGCAGGACACGGTGCTGTTTTCCAACACCATTGAGAACAATATCAAGTATGCCAATTTGGATGCCTCCGACGAGGCCATGATCCATGCCGCCGATATGAGTAAGATCCACCGCTTTATCAGCCGTCAGCCACTGAAGTATAAGACCTTCTTAAAGCAGGCGGGAGCCAACCTGTCCCACGGACAGAGACAGCTCATGGCCATTGCCCGTGCGGTTCTGGCAGATCCCAAGATCCTGATCCTGGACGAAGCTACATCCTCCGTCGACACCAGAACGGAGAAGAAGATTCAAGATGCCATGGTCAAGCTCATGGAAAATCGTACCAGCCTCATCATTGCCCACCGCCTGTCTACTATCCGTGATGCGGATAAGATCGTAGTTATGGATCAGGGCAGAGTGGTCGAGATCGGCAATCACGAAGAGCTCCTTGCCAAGGAGGGCAAGTACTACGACCTGTACATGACCCAGTTCGCAGGGAATAAGACCTAAATAAAACGAAATCTGCTGTACCTCCCCGAAAAGGGAGCGTACAGCAGATTTTTTGCTTAATGGGGGAATAAATTCCCGTTTATCGAGCTGTCTCCAAGTCCGCACCGTCCTTGGCTCCCTCTGACGAGGGAGCTGGGCGCGAAGCGCTCTGAGGGAGAGAAAATCGCACTGAAAGTTAGCAT
>JAZREB010000134.1:0-7679 GCA_045660585.1 Faecousia sp.
CAAGCTCGTTTAAAAACAGACGATCCTTGTTGGATAGTTCCTTTTCTTTTAAAAATGCAGAAGATACTGGCAATTCGGGTGTGTGTCATGAATGTGATCTGATGTATGTCGTTGTTTTAAACTTGGGACAACCTAATATTATAACAACGAAGGAGGATGTGTACCGTCACATCCGAATGCTAAATGGATATTTGTTCCATTACTATACCTCGCCGATTATCAAGATTTTAGGATATTTCGATGATTCCTATAATGTACAATGGAATCAAATTGCGGATTCTTTTTTAAAGAGAATGGTGGATAGCTATCCCTGTTGTGAATTACAGTGTAAGGACAGAAAGGATTTTTCCGGTATCGTTGATGAGCTGGTTTCCGGTAGCGTAATATGAGAGTTTTAGTCATTTCCAGAAATGCCTGGGATAATACCAACTCAATAGGAAATACGTTGTCAAATTTTTTCTGCGACTTAGAGAAGGTTGAGTTTGCCAACATTTATTTCAGACCTTCCTCTCCCGCAAATCAAGTATGCATGCGATATTATCGTATTACGGAAGGCGACATTCTGAAACATTGGTTTTCGCGTAAGAAGATAGGGAAGTCATTCCAAGGTGATTTTTCGCATAATGATTTACAGGATCCCAAACCTTCTAACTCTAAAAAGGTGAAATCAACCATCAGATTCATCCAAAAACATGACTTAAAGATCGCATACAAGATCTCGGATTCCTTGTGGAACAGTAAAAAATGGATCAATGACAATTTAGATTCCTTTATTACTTCTTTTGCGCCGGATGTTGTGTTTTCTTTTGTAAAAGCGGCTCCCCAGTATTATTTAACGATCCGATATTTAAGAGAGAAGTATAATATTCCTCTCTTTACGTGGATCGCAGATGATGAATACACCGGATATATGAAAGCCGGTTCTGACGAGAATATTGGCAGACTCAGATATATTCTGGACGAGTCATCGGTGGTTTGTGGCTGCTCGCAGAAAATTTGCGACTACTATCATTCCGTGTTTGGTTGCAGTGCTACGCCTTTGTATAAAGGTTGCGATTTTTCTGAATTCGAAAGTCGTACATTTGAATATCCCATCAACATCGTCTATGCAGGAAACCTTCTTTACGGTCGACTGGATGTCATACGATCGGTTTCTTCGTGCTTGGAGAAATTCGATAATGGGAAGAATGCTGTTATTTTTGATATTTACAGCAATACTGCACTGTCCGAATCGGATCGGAATTATTTTGATGATCTGAAATGTACAAGATACCTTGGTAAACAATCCTATAACGTGATCGCAGACCGATTGGGGCGTGCTCATGTTGTTCTTCACGTAGAATCTTTTGAAGAATCCCAGATCATTAAGACCAAGTATTCTTTCTCTACTAAAATAATAGATTGCCTACAGAGCGGTAGCGTTCTACTTGCAGTAGGACCTGCAGAACTGGCCTCTATTGAATATGTGAAACATATTCCCGGTGCCTATGTTATTGAGGATCAAAATAATATATATGATATGATTTGCGGGATTTTGAATGATTTTGCGTCTTTTGATGAACGGTCTAAGCAAATCAACGGGTTTGCACGTATGTATCACGATACCTCCGCAAATACGGATAAAATATTACATTTGCTCGAACAAAGCGTAAGGAGAGAAGCATAGCATGTGGCCGTATGTGATCTTGCTCTTGGTGCCATTATCAATTCAGCATATTAAAATTAAAGGTTGGAGCTATAGTGTTCTGATTGGCACCAAGAACAATCGGAGCATGAAGGCATTTTGGATTATTTTGTTTCTAATGCTTGCCCTGCGACATGAGAGCATCGGCCGTGACCTAAAGAGTTATAAAATTATCTTTGGATATATCTCAAAGAGTAGCTGGCCTGATGCTTTAGGCAGAAGCGCAGAGCTTGGATTTAACTTCCTGAATAAGGCAGTATCGTCAATTACAGACGATTTTCGTTGGATTATGGTCATATCGGCGGTACTTAGCCTTGTTTTTATGGCGATTGCCTATGTCCGTTACTCCGATGATTCCGTCCTTTCGATTGTACTGTTCATATCCATATCCAACTTTCTGTTGCTTTTCTCCGGATTGCGACAGTCTATCGCAATTTCTATAGGCTTTATCGCATTTGAGCTAACAAGACGGAAGAAACTTGTATGGTTTTTGGTCACAGTTGCAATTGCTATGATGTTTCACACCAGTGCGTTTATGATATTCTTAATGTATCCGGTGTACCATCTCAAGCTTACTAAAAAATGGTTGTTGGCAATTATCCCCATATTGGGATTTGTATTTATTTTTAATCAGCAGATATTTGGTACGTTAACATTTATACTGAGTCTGTTTACCAAATATGATGGTGAGATTTCTCATACAGGATCATATACCATGCTTGTGCTGTTCATTTTGTTTGCAGTATTTTCTTACGTGATTCCTGACGAAGGGCTTATGGATCAGGATACCATAGGAATGAGAAATTTTCTTTTGCTATCGGTTGCTTTACAAATGTTTGCGCCATTACATTCCATAGCTATGAGAATGAATTATTATTATATAATCTTCATTCCGTTGTTAATCCCCCAAATTATCCGTTGCAGGAGTATCAGATGGAACCAGGTTGCCGTTGCGTCACGTCATGTAATGGTAGTATTCTTTATTTTGTATTTCTTTATGACGGCACCATCAGATAATCTGCTGGACACATTCCCCTATCGTTTTATGTGGGAGTATGTTCCGTAATACTGTATATATGCAGTTTCGGCTGTTTATATAAAAAATAAAAAAAGGAGAATGAACATGAAAACTAATTGGCACTTCAAAATTTTGGCAATGATGCTTGCAATTGTGATGCTTGTCAGTCTGGTTCCTGCAAGTGTATTTGCAGCACCTGTGCAGTATGATGCAGAGTCCAGAGAAGATGACTATTACAAGCTCATTTCCAAAAAAGACTGGGAACTGGCGCCCGGTATCCACGAGTCCGAAATTGTTCTGAATAACGATGCAGGATCTCATCGTCAGGTTGCTCACGTTGTTGAGGTTGATATCAACAACCCCTATACAAAGGTTATGCCCAGTTATAAGGGGATGATTCCTGAGGCGGGCAATTACGATGTTCAGATTATGTCTGAACAGGCAAAGTATGCGGAAGCTAATGGCTACGGCAATGTTGTTGCAGCTATGAATATCAGCTTGAGTTGGTATGATAGCGCTTATTACAAGTCTCGTCCCGAACTTGTTGGTGAGCCTTTGGGCTACA
This sequence comes from Faecousia sp., assembly GCA_045660585.1. Classification (GTDB taxonomy): domain Bacteria; phylum Bacillota; class Clostridia; order Oscillospirales; family Oscillospiraceae; genus JAZOXB01. The sequence continues at coordinate 3,268 of JAZREB010000134.1, forward strand.
TGATTCTGGATGGTCAGGTTTATATGAATAGCCAGGGGCAGACATCAGGCGCGCAGACCTGCCTCGTTATTAACTTTGACGAAAAGGATGGCGTAGCTCGTCCTGCGGATATGCCTAAGACTGAAATTCGTTCGACTTCCTCTGCCATTACCGGTTGGGAAGAGCAGGTTATCCCTGCTAACTTTGGCTTCTTGGTTAAGGACGGCGTAAACCAGTATTCCAAGAATCATTCCAGCGATCCTGCATCTCGTTCCTTCGTTGGCATCAAGGCTGACGGTAGCATCGTGATGGTAATGAACGACGGTCGTCAGTCTCCCTATTCTGCCGGCTTTAATAACTATGAGATGGCAGAGTTTATGCTCTCTCTTGGCTGTGTTCAGGCTGTTAATGGCGATGGCGGCGGTTCTTCTGCATTCCTATCTCAGAGACCCGGCGAGGAGCTAAAGCTTAACTGCAGCCCTTCCGACGGCGCAGAGCGTCCTACAACTCATGGTATTCTTGTTGTTTCTACTGCTCCTGCAACGGGCGAATTTGCTCGTGCAAGTATTAGCTCTGAAAACCAATACTATACTCCCGGTAGCACCGTGGAGTTCTCTGTAGTTGCTACCGACCTTGTTGGTACTCTTGTGGATATTCCTACGGACGTTACTTGGCAGCTTGCTGATTCTTCTATGGGCACAATCGAAGACGGTGTGTTTGTATCCAACGGTAAGATTGGTACCGCAACTGCTGAGCTGGTCTGGAAGGGGGAAGTTGTCGGTTCTGCTTCTGTTGAAATTGTAATTCCTACGGAATTCAGCTTCAGGCAGTCGGTGATGACAGTTCCTTTTGGCAAGGAGGTTGCCATTGAGCTTGATGCTACCATTAATGGTGGCTTAAACCCTGTTGTCCTCAAACCTGAAGATGTTGTGTTCAACACTACGAATTCTGCTTTGGGAACATTCAATGGTTTCAAGTTTACTTCTGTCAGTGAAGAAAATGCACCTGCTGACTTGAAGAGTACTCTTACTGCAACCCTTGTTCATAATACTGCACTTGTTGCAACAGCTTCCTTGAGCCTTGGTAAAGGCTCTGAGATTCTCTTTGACTTTGAAGTTCCTACTGATATTGATGAGTGGAATGTAGCTGATGTTAATAAGCATGATAAGGGTTTCTACCATAATCTTACTTTTGCTGATGCAAACAACGGACAAGTTCATCATGGCGCAGGTTCCATGAGAGTTGAGTTGAATCCTATTGCAGCAGAAGGCGTTGGTAGCGGTGGTTATGGCCAGGAAGGCTTACATCTTGACCATGGAGTTGTTATTGAAAACGCAAAATCTCTTGGTTTCTGGGCATATATTTCGGATGACTTTGTGCATTGCATCATTCGTATAATGTATTGGTACGATTCCAATAATGATGGCGTATATGATAAGAAAAATTCCATTTATGTAATGCAACAACCGGAAGTGTATGACACTTATGATGCATCCGGTTGGAAATATTTCTCTGTTGATGTAAGTGCCTACAGCAAAATTTTTATTCCCGGATTAGATTCGAAAACGAATTTCGCATATTCTTCCGGACTTTCCAATGCAAGCAATTATCGTTTTATAGAGATTTCTTTCCCCCATACCAATACCAATGCTCTGTGGAAGGAATATGGTACTCTCAACGGTCTGCAAACTGTGTACATCGATGAGATTACAGTAGACTATTCTGATGCAGTTGAGGACAGAGAGGCCCCCGTTTTTGATAAGGTGGAGATGGCTGAAATCGAATCTGTCGTTGAACTGAAAAAGCATAGTATTGCAACTACGAATAACAATCTTCTCTCGATTATTGCAAATGTGAAAGAAAATACAGCGAAAACGAATGCCACCGGCTTGAATGCCGCAAGTGCTAAGGCTTATATTGATGGTGTTGAAGTTCCTGCTACTTTCGCAAACGGCAGACTGATGATCAGCAATGTAGCTGTGGCAGATGGCGTTCATCGTGTCAAGTTTGAGATCTGCGATAATACGGGTAATAAGGCTGTTGTTGTCAGACTTGTGAATGTAGTTTCCGGTGTAGATGCTTCTACCGTTCAGCTCGTTCCCGCTGATCCTACTCTTAACAACCTTTACGGTGGCTCCGTTTATTGGATGAATGTAAATGCCAATAAGATTGAAACCATTCAGTCTGTGAAGGCAGTTATTGATTTGAACTACGGCAACCATTTCGAACTCGATCATATGGTATTAGCAGACGGATTTACTGCTACTTATACGATTGATGAAGAAAATAATACGGCTACTGTTGAGATTTCCCGAACAGGCGTGAATACTCAGTCCGGTGCAGCCACTCTCGCGGCTCTCCCGATTCGAGTAATCTATTACGATACCGATATCAATCTTGCAGACTACACTGCAGCAACTTATTGGAATAACTATACATTCTGGCCCTTTGATCTCAAGGTAGATGTTGATGTGGGTGAGATCACCTATGTTGATGGTTATGCCTCTGATGTTCTCGGTGCATTCTCCAATGAGGAATTCAGTGTAGATACGGAACTCCAGACTGCTTTCTCCAATGCTGCATTCAAAGCAGAGAGGGGTACTGCACATGTCCATACTCCTGTAGCAGTTGATGATCTTGCGGCTAAATGCACCGAGCCCGGTTATTCCGGAAGAACCTTCTGCGATGTTTGTGATTCTGTTGTTGATTGGGGCACTATCGTCGAGGCTACCGGTCATAACTATGCGGTCGTGGGCAAGCAGCTTGTTTGTTCTTGTGGAGAGAAGATTACCGAAACCGGTATCTTTGAGGCTAACGGAAAATATTATTATTCTATTGCCGGTACGCTCCAGTCCGGCTGGCAGATGTTTGACGAGAGCTGGTACTTCTTTAGCTCTGCATTTGTGGGCTATCATGGAACTCAGATCGTCAACAATGTTGAGTATGAGTTTGAAAATGGTCGCCTTGTGAGCGGTGTTTGGATTTCCGATTCTGTTGGTACCAGATACTACTATGGTCCTACCTATTATGTTTGCAATAACGGTAGTGCCTATGCGAACGTTATTTGGGCAGTGATCGATGGCAAAACCTATGGCTTTGACAAACAGGGCTACCGTCATGAAGGTCTGAGAGTTCTTGTCGAGAGTGCTCAGGATGCAGTTCTCTACGAATTCACCGATGATGGCGTTCTCGTAGGTGTTTATAATCCTGGCACCACCGGTTTGTTCCAGTGCAATGGCATGCTGACTTATCTGAAGGACGGCGTACCTTTTGCAGCAGGTCTTGTTAAGATCGACGGCGATTACTATTACTTCAACTCGGGCTGTATTGCAGTGACCGGTAGTTACAATGTTACTCGTCCCAACGGTCTGCTTCCTGCCGGTGTCTACGAATTCGGCGAAGATGGCAAGATGATCGATCCTCCTGTTGTCTTGAATGGTCCTCAGGAAGATGGCTATCTGTACATCGACGGTGTCCGTCAGAAGGCTTATCGTCTGGTCGAGTTTGAAGGCAACTTCTACTTCATTAACGACTATGATAAGTTTGCTGTAAGCAAGACTATCTACCTCGGTCAGCAGTTTGTTGAGGGCTTCACTCATGCCAACGGCGATCCTCTGCTGCCCGGCTACTACAATTTCGATGAGACCGGTAAGATGGTCATCCATAACGGTGTTGTCGATGGCCTCTATTATATCAATGGCGTTCAGCAGAAGACTTGGGAACTCTTCATTTGGGACGGCAACTACTACTTCAACGAGTATTACAACGTTTCCAGAAACAAGAGCGTATACCTGAGCCAGCAGTTCGTAGAAGGCTTCACTTACCCCAATGGCGATCCCATGATCCCCGGCTATTACAACTTCGACGAAGATGGCAAGATGATCATCCTCAACGGTGTTTATGATGGCCTCTACTACATCAACGGCATCCAGCAGAAGACTTGGGAACTGTTCATCTGGGACGGCAACTACTACTTCAATGAGTATTACAACGTTTCCAGAAATAAGAGCGTATACCTTGGTCAGCAGTTTGTTGATGGATTCAACTATCCCAACGGCGAGCCCATGATCCCCGGCTACTACAACTTCGACGAAGATGGCAAGATGATCATCCTCAACGGTGTTGTTGATGGCTACTACTACATCAACGGTATCCAGCAGAAGACTTGGGAACTCTTCATCTGGGACGGCAACTACTACTTCAATGAGTATTACAATGTCTCCAGCAATGAGAGCGTATACCTCAGCCAGCAGTTTGTTGAGGGCTTTACTTATCCCAACGGCGAACCCATGATTCCCGGCTACTACAACTTTGATGAAGACGGCAAGATGATTATTCTCAATGGTGTTGTTGATGGCATTTATTACATCAACGGCATCCAGCAGAAGACTTGGGAACTCTTTATCTGGAACGGCAACTACTACTTCAACGAG
>JAZREB010000135.1:0-3297 GCA_045660585.1 Faecousia sp.
GGCATGGATGTATAATCCATTGCATACTACAGAATACGCCTTGCGGAGGTACCTATTATGAATAAAGATAACATCAAAAAAGTCGTTCTCGCCTACTCCGGCGGTCTGGACACTTCTATTATCATCCCCTGGCTGAAGGAAAACTACGGAAATCCCGAGATCATCGCTGTTGTCGGTAATGTAGGTCAGGCTGACGAGCTGGACGGTCTGGAAGAAAAGGCCATTGCTACCGGCGCTTCCAAGCTGATCGTTGCCGATTTGGTTGATGAGATGGTAGATGAGATCATCGTTCCCGCACTGAAGATGGGCGCTCAGTACGAGACCTACCTCCTGGGTACCGCTTTTGCTCGTCCCGTCATCGGCAAGAAGCTGGCTGAGATCGCTCTGGCAGAGGGCGCAGATGCTGTTTGCCACGGTGCAACCGGCAAGGGCAATGACCAGGTTCGTTTCGAACTGGCTATTAAGCGCTTTGCTCCCGATATGAAGATCATCGCTCCTTGGAGAGAGTGGGACATCAAGAGCCGTACCGAAGAAATCGACTACGCAGAAGCTCACAACATCCCCCTCAAGATCAACCGCGAGAACAGCTACTCCAAGGACAAGAACCTGTGGCACCTGAGCCACGAGGGGCTGGATCTGGAAGATCCCTCCAATGAGCCCAATCTGGATGCTCCCGGATTCCTGGAAATGGGCGTTTCCCCCTACCGGGCTCCCGACGCTCCTACTTATGTTACTGTTGATTTCGAGGCCGGCGCTCCCGTTGCCATCGACGGCGAGAAGATGAAGGCTTCCAAGATCATCGAGAAGCTCAACGAGCTGGGCGGCGCAAACGGCATCGGTATCATCGATATCGTTGAAAACCGTCTGGTCGGCATGAAGGACCGTGGCGTTTACGAGACTCCCGGCGGCACCATCCTGTACTTCGCACACCGTCAGTTGGAGATGATCACTATTGACAGAGATACCCTCCACCTGAAGCAGAAGCTGGCTGTTGACTATGGAGATCTGCTGTACAACGGCAAGTGGTATTCTCCCCTCCAGGAGGCACTGACTGCTTTCGCTAACAAGTCCAACGAATTCGTTACCGGCTCCGTAAAGCTGAAGCTCTACAAGGGCAACATCATCCCCGCCGGTACTACTTCTCCCTACTCCCTGTACTCCGAGAAGTTGGTCACCTTCGAAGAGAGTGACTACGATCAGGGTCAGGCTACCGGCTTTATTAATCTGTGGGGCCTTTCCACCAAGGTTCAGGCTCTGAGAGAGCAGGGTAAGCTCTAATACTTATATAAATAACGGGCATCTATAGAACTCCGTTTCCTATAGATGCCCGATTTACCAATATATTATATTGTATATCCCCCTTGTGGGATAGAAAGGAACAAGACATGGCAAAGATGTGGGCAGGACGGACAGAAGGTAAGACCGAACAGATCGCAGACGATTTCAATTCTTCTATTTCTTTTGATAGCCGGATGTATCGGCAGGATATCAAGGGTTCCATGGCTCACGCCGCCATGCTTGCCGCAAAGAACATTATTACAAAAGAGGACGAGGAACAGCTCCTGGCAGGATTGGAGACCATTCTGGCGGATCTGGACAGTGGTGCATTGGAGATCGATCTTAGCTGTGAGGATATCCATATGTTCGTGGAACAGGTTCTCACAGATCGTATCGGCGCAGTGGGAAAGAAGCTCCATACCGCCCGTAGCCGTAATGACCAGGTAGCACTGGATCTGAGAATGTATCTGCGTACACAGATCGATGAAATCACCGATCTGATGAAAACCGTGGTTTGCGCAGTTGTTTCCAAGGCAGAGGAATACAAGGCTACCATTATGCCCGGCTATACCCATCTGCAGAGAGCACAGCCCATTACCTTCGGTCACCATCTGATGGCCTATGCTATGATGTTCCTCCGAGATTTGGAACGTTTGGCTGATTGCCGTCGGAGAATGAACCGTTCTCCCATCGGTTGCTGCGCTCTGGCAGGAACGACCTATGATACAGACAGAGAAATGGAAGCACAGCTTCTGGGCTTTGACGGCTTGTGCCTCAACAGCTTAGACGGCGTATCCGACCGCGACTTCTGTCTGGAACTTCTCAGCACTCTCAGCATCCTTATGATGCATATGTCCCGTTTTTCCGAAGAACTGATCCTGTGGTGCAGTTGGGAATTCCGCTTTGTGGAGCTGTCCGATGCCTATACCACCGGTTCTTCCATTATGCCCCAGAAGAAGAATCCCGATATGGCAGAGCTGATCCGTGGCAAGACCGGCAGAGTTTACGGCGATTTGATGGCACTGCTCACGACCATGAAGGGTCTGCCCCTTGCATACAACAAGGATATGCAGGAAGATAAAGAGGGAATTTTCGATGCTTGTGATACCGTTATTATGTGCCTGAAGGTATTTAACGGTATGATCGAGACCATTAAGGCTCGTCCCGAGGAAATGAAGCGGGCTGCACAGAAGGGCTTTATCAACGCAACAGATCTGGCTGACTATCTTGTTAAGAAAGGTCTGCCCTTCCGCAGTGCTTACAAGATCTCCGGCGAACTGGTAGCCAAGTGCATCCGGGAGGGAAGCGTCCTTGAAGAACTGTCCCTGGAAACCTATCTGGAATACAGCGACCTCTTTGCAGAGGATCTCTATGAAGCCATCGACCTGCAGACCTGCGTAGAGAAGCGAATCTCTAAGGGTGGTACCTGTGTAGCCTCTGTAGAAGAGCAGATCGCCTATGCAAAAAAGGCGCTGGAAGCCCTTGGGAATTAAATTACAAAAAATTACAAATTTTTTCAAAAAAGCACTTGACAAATGAGGGATTGTCTGTTATTATATCGGAGCGCTTGAGGCAAGGCCTTCGAGAGAACAAAAACTTCAAAAACTTTTCAAAAAAAGTTAAAAAAGTGCTTGACAAAATCGAAAACTTGTGATAAGATAGCGGAGCTGTTGCGAGAGGCGAAAGCCGAGAGCACAGCGGTGTACCTTGTAAATTAAACAACGAGAAACATGAACAAACACCTTGAACAATTTTGATTATAAATTATAAAGTTGTTCTTGATGATGTCAATTGAGACATTTGCGAGAATAGCCAACGAAAATTCTTGAGTATAGCTAAGAGCGAACTTATGAATGAAGATTTTAATTCTGCTACGGCAGATTAAGATACCATATCATAGAGAGTTTGATCCTGGCTCAGGACGAACGCTGGCGGCGTGCCTAACACATGCAAGTCGAACGGAGCTATTATGGAAGTCCTTCGGGGCGGAAGTTTTAGCTTAGTGGCGAACGGGTGAGT
>JAZREB010000136.1:0-2224 GCA_045660585.1 Faecousia sp.
CATCGACTCTGTCACCTTCGGCAATACCAACGAGATTCTTACTGACCTTCCCAATGCTCCCATCGAATGGAAGGGCAAGGCTCTGAACTTAGACTCCAAGGTTTGCTTGAAGTTCGTATTCTCAATGGGTACCTACACAGGGGAACTGTCCGATCTCAGCCTCCGTGTTACCTACACCGACACGAAGGGTGCAGAAAAGAATGTGCTTCTAACCAACGCTGAGCTGTATAACGCAAATCTCAGCTACTACGCCTTCACCCTGGACACCCTCCTTGCCGCAGAGCTTCGCTCCGTTGTCACCGTACAGATCTACGAGGGAGAAACTCCCCTTTCCTGTACCCTCATGTACAGCGCAGACACCTACGGCAACAATAAGACCGGAGATCTGCTGACCCTGTGCAAAGCCCTCTTTGCCTACTCCGATAGTGCAAAGGCCTACTTTGCAAATTAAAACACAACCTAAATCCAAAGGCTCTGTTGGGATCCCTCAACAGAGCCTTTCTTCATCCGCAACTCCGATTTGTCGAACCGGATCAATGAGGAAATCGAATTTTATTTGAGACAGTCTTATTTGGGCGGTATCGTAAGGGAGAGTCTGCCCCACCACCGTATATACTATTTGCGTGGATACGATAGTCTTTCTTCTCGCTTTTGGCCACGCCCCCCTGGTGGGGGGGAAGCAAACTATGTCCGAGTCAGAAAATTATCGTATTCAACCCAATGCATGACGTATGACGCAAAACCCAAAACAGTTCGACAAGCTGTGGGTTTTACTTAGGTAATTTCCGATTTTCGGGCTATGCAAGCTTGGAATAACCCATGGGAAATAAAAAAGAACTGTTCCCGGGACGAATCTCGGAAACAGTTCTCTTTATATCATTTAAATTGCAATCCTCTTGCCTATGTGTAACTGAATTAGTCAGCTACGTAGGGAAGCAGAGCAATAGCGCGAGCGCGCTTGATTGCAACGGTCAGCTGGCGCTGATGTGGTGCACAGGTACCGGTGGTACGGCGGGGCAGAATCTTGCCACGCTCAGAAGTGTAACGACGGAGCTTGCCAGCTTCCTTGAAATCGATGCCCGTAACCTTATCTACGCAGAAGTTGCAAACCTTCTTACGCTTGCGGGGGCGTGCCTTCTCGTTAGCCATTATGAGGTTCTCCTTTCGTGAAAGTATAGCTTAAGTTCTTGTGGAAAGTGAATTAGAAGGGAAGCTGGCTATCGTCATCCTCGATCATAGCGAAATCGGATGCGGGAGCCGGAGCCTGGGGAGCAGAATAGCCGTAGCCGTTGTTGGCAGGAGCGTAACCGCCGTACTGGGGAGCGTTGCCGCCGTACTGGGGCGCGGGAGCGCTTGCGCCGTATGCAGGAGCACCACCATACTGGGGAGCATTGCCTGCGGGGGCGTTGCCGTAAGCGTTAAAGCCGTTTTCTGCACCTTCGCGACGGGAGTCACCGAAATAGACATTGTCAGCGATGACTTCTGCGCTGCGGCGCTTATTTCCTTCTTTGTCGTTCCAGGTGCGAATCTGGAGACGACCGGAAACCACTGCCATACGACCCTTGGTGAAATACTTGCTGACGAACTCAGCAGTGTTACGCCAGGTAACGATGTCAATGAAATCCGTCTCTCTCTCGCCGGTAGCGGAATTAGAGAAATCCCGATCAACAGCGATAGAGAATGTGGCCACTGCTACGCCGGAAGCGGTCCGACGGAGCTCGGGGTCACGGGTAAGACGACCCATGAGAACAATATGGTTCAGCATATGTTGGTCTCCTTAGCCTTCGACTGCGACGATGATGGAACGCATGATGCCGTCAGTGATCTTGAAAACGCGGTCCAGCTCAGCGGGGAGCTCGGGCTTGCATTCGCAGGTCATGAGGACATAGTAGCCTTCGGGCAGATCGTTGATGGGATAGGCCAGCCGACGCTTGCCCCACTCCTCGATACCGGTGAGAGTACCTTCTGCTTCAACCATCGCCTTGAACTTTTCCACGAGAGCAGCAATACCTTCTTCGCCCTTGTTCAGGTCGATGATGTAGATGATCTCATACTTTGCGGAAATCTTAGCCATGTTTTGTGCACCTCCTTTTGGACTTTTGGCTGATAATCTCGTTATCAGCAAGGATAGCCTGTCTTCGCAGGCCTATACATTTTACTCCAAAAGAAGCCAAATGTCAAGGCCTAATTTCATGTTTTTTATTGATTTTTCAGAGATTTTTCT
>JAZREB010000137.1:0-1875 GCA_045660585.1 Faecousia sp.
CCATGAAGTTGTTGGTTCTGGTAGCCATATCCAGATAATTTGCCTTAGTGAGGGTACCTGCCACCAGAGTCTCGGTGGGGTTGCTGGGCTCGGAGTAGGAAGGTACGCTGAGAGAGCCGGTGGTCTGGCCGTTGTTCAGACCGTGGATGACCTGACCTGCAAGATACAGATACTGGGCAGGCCGCAGATTGGTGGTACCTACAAGAATGGTCTCGGGGAGATCCTCGTTGGTAGCAACGTAGTTAACAATATTGGTTGCCGCAATGACAACGTTGGTGTACCAGTCGTCGGTCATGGGCTGGTTGGAAGAAGTGGGAACGGGCTCGGAGGGCGCGGTAGTGGGAGCAGTAGTAGGTGCGGTAGTGGGAGCAGTGGTAGGCTCCTGTACATCCTCTACAGTGCCGGACCAGCCGTGGAAGGTGTTGTAGTTGGGGAGGTCACCGGTATCGACATACCATGCAAGGATTCTTGCAAAACCGGAAACCAGATCATAGTAATGGACAGGTCCCAGATCGCTACTGGTGCTGTAATTGGGAGCCTGCTTGTTGTTCTCGATCCAAGTAACGGTACGGCTTGCCATATCCACATAGTCAGCACGGTAGCACTGACCTACGCCGGTACCCTGGGGATTGCCGGGCTCTGCGGCTTCGGGGATGGTCAGCTCGCCGGAGGTCTTACCCTGGTCGATGCCGACGGTTACAGCCATAGCCAGATACAGGAACTGAGCGGGGGTAACGGTGAGGGGGCCAACGGGAATGGCGCCGGGGAGAACGTTGTTAGCCATCTTTTCCTTTACGAAAACAGCGGCATCCAGAACGGCCTTGTACCAATCGTCCGGAGCAGTGGGAACAGCAACAACATCCACATCGCCGAAGTGAACGGGCAGGAAGCTCATAGTCTCGGGCAGAACCTTGTTGGTGTGATAAGAGGCAAGAACCTCTGCGAAGAGATGGGCAATGGAATACACGGTCATACGGCCTTCGTAAACATTGGTGCCATCGGTAGGACGGTTGAAGCTGGTGGGCAGAGAGTCTAAGGTGTTGCCATACTTTGCAACACGTTCTGCCAGTTCTACGTACTGAGCCTTATTCAAAGAGGTGCCCTTGCCGTTGATAACAGCCTGGGAGCCTTCCTTAATGTCCTTGTGTGCAATGGAGGTGGTTGCGGGGCTACCCTCGGAGAGAGCGTAGATAGCATTGGCAGCCATAACCAGGTAGTCGGAGTAAGTAAGTTCGTAAGTGCCAAGATTCAGAGAGGGGAGAGAAACGCCGAAATAGACACCGTCTACATCCCGGCTACCACCCTTGATGGTGTTGGCAAAGGCTGCGGCGACATCATCGGAGATATCGGCAATGGTTGCAATATCCAAAGCGTCGGGAGCTGCTGCAGAAACACCGAGGATGCTGAACATAGATACCAGCACCGCGATTGCAAGCAGCATGGAAATCAGTCTGTGTTTTACTTTCATAACATGGCCTCCTATAGTTTGATAACAGTATAAACTATCCAACATACTTATACAATTGTAATTATACCATGTTTTTTTTCTTTTTCAAGCATTATTTTCGTTCGCTGACGCGATATGATATACGGCTTACGCCGTATGATATATTTGCGTTGCAAATATGATATAATATCCGTTCCTTCATATGCCGAAGGCATATATCATCCAGCGAAGGTGGATATCATATGGAAGATATATCACCCGTTCCGAAAGGAACGGATATCATTGGGGCTGTAAAAAAAGCCCCCCAAAAAACAGCAGGCGGTGCCGAAAGGTACAGCCTTCGAATTTTTTACAGAAAAAGGGCTGATCCTGTAGAAAAATCAGCCCTTTGGTGTTATAATTTAACTGCAATGAAAAACAACAACACC
>JAZREB010000138.1:0-1008 GCA_045660585.1 Faecousia sp.
CCAGGGTATTTCCCGTACAGGGCAGGATCACCAGTGCATCCAACAGCCCCTTGGGGCCTAAAGGTTCCACATCCTGTAGCGTAGACAGGATGGGTCTGCCACAGATTTCCTCTAATTCCTCTGCAAAACTCCTACTACTACCAAATCGCGTATCGCAGGTATAGGATGCCCCTGACATGATAGGGTACAGTTCATATTCCTTCAGAGTCTTTAGCACATCCAACACCCTGCGGAAGGTGCAAAAAGACCCCGTCATTCCAATACCGATCCTTGGTTTCACAGAATCCCCTCCCCTTTTAAGATTTCTAACAAACATTCTCCATAGAGCGCTCCCGCAGTTTTGGGAGAAAATTTCCCCGGCAGACCGGAGCCACGGATCCCCTTTCTCCCCGATGCTTCACATTCCTCCATAGAAAATCCACCGGGGTCAGAAGCCAGTTCCAGCAATATACAGGACGTTTTCAGTTGTTCCAGATGGCTCTCCTCCAACACCGGGGCAGGAACTGTGTTGATCACATAATCATACCGCCCCAATCCCCTGTGGTATTTTCCCGTTTCCTCCGGGATCATACACCGGCTACGGATGAAGGCAGTATCCTTTGCCGAGCGAACTGCAACAGTTACCTCTGCTCCCAGTAGTTTCAGTCGTTCCCCCAACAGCATACCGATCCTGCCACCCCCGATCACAAGACAAGAGGATCCCCACAGAGTGATCTCCGATTCTCGGATCAGCAGAGCCAGCGCTCCCTCTACCGTTGCCACAGCGTTTAAGGTCGTCAGGGGCTCTGTATCGTACAGCTCCCGTATCCTTGCGCCTGTCGCCTCTATGGACTGTCTGTATTTTCCGAAACGTCCCCCGATCACCAGAGAATTGGGGTCCAGCGTAGGAAGCACCCTTTCCCCCTGTAGATCCGTCACCGGCATAGGTAACATCAAACAAGAAATATGCTCCGGCAGTGGACGGTCTTCCCATCCCGGGACACCCTGTGTGGCAATGGGAACCCCCTG
>JAZREB010000139.1:0-1802 GCA_045660585.1 Faecousia sp.
TGGTTCCCGTTATCCCCTCCGTCGAGGAGTTCCCCTACGCTATCCGCGTTGTCTCCGAGGTTCTGTCTTCCAACGGTTCCACCTCTCAGGGCTCTATCTGCGGTTCTACTCTGGCTCTCATGGACGCCGGTGTTCCCATTAAGCGCCCCGTTGCAGGTATTTCCTGCGGCCTGATCTCCGATCAGGAGACCGGTGAGTGGAGAACCTTCACCGATATCCAGGGTGTCGAAGACTTCCACGGCGAGATGGACTTTAAGGTTGCCGGTACTACCGAGGGTGTTACCGCTATCCAGATGGACCTGAAGAACAAGGGTCTGACCATGGAGATCATTGCAGACGCTCTGGAGCGTTGCCGTGTTGCCCGTCTGGAGATCCTGGAAGGCGTCATGCTGCCCTGCATCGCAGAGCCTCGTGCTGACGTCAGCGAGTTCGCTCCCAAGATGATCTCTATGAAGATCCCCGTTGAAAAGATCCGCGAAGTCATCGGCTCCGGTGGCAAGACCATCCAGAAGATCTGCGCCGGCACCGGTGCTAAGGTCGACATCGACGACGACGGCAACGTATTCATCGCCGCTGTTGATTCTGCCGCAGGTTACGCCGCTAAGAAGATGATCGACGACATCTGCTTCGTTCCCGAAGTAGGCGCTCTGTACTACGGCAAGGTCGTCCGCGTCCTGCCCATCGGCGCATTCGTAGAGATCGCTCCCGGCCACGACGGCATGGTTCACATTTCCAAGCTGGAGAACCGCCGTGTAGAAAAGGTCGAGGACGTCCTCAACGTTGGCGACATGACTTGGGTCAAGTTCATGGGCTTCGACGAGAAGGGCCGTGCAAACTTCAGCCGCAAGGACGCTCTGAAGGAAATCGCAGAGTCCGAGCAGTAATCCAAATATTCTAAGGGTCGGTCACCGATGGGTGACCGCCCCTTGTTTTTATCCTGCTAAAATTCTACCAATTCCCGTTTATCGAACACATTATCTCTAACCCCTTGATTTTACAAGGTTTTCGCTGATTTAATACTCACATTTAATGAGTTTTCCCTTGTTTTTGCCCCTGCCGGCCGAAACGAGGGAAAGCATTTTATGCTACTCCTGCCATCTTGTCTGAGAGGTGGATGGGAAACCATTATCTGTATAGAGATAAAGATACTTAGACGATAACCTTAGAGAGATAAGGGAAATAATAGGGAGAGTTTGCGCTTTTTTAGGTCTCACTTTTTAAGAGGGTTCACGCAAACCGTCCCCTGTCCTGTTATAGGGTTAAAAGAATATAAATGGTATCCCCTCTGATTTCCAAAAACACTCATCTATTTCAATATCCGATTCCAACATTACAGCAACTTCGCCATTGAGCTTTAACACCTTTCGGTTTAACCAGTCTACAAATGCATTGCCATCGTAGCATAAACCTACGAATACATTTCCGGATGCATCCACTGTTTCCATTCTGTAATTGTGTTTTGTTTTAGGATTATAAATCCAGTCGAGAAATTTGTTCCGATAATAGTCTTTTCTCTCTACTAAGACAGGGGACGGTTCTATGTCCTGACTAACTTTTTTGTTTTCAAAACGACGGAATTATCTGATTTTACAAGAATAAACCGAACTTTTAAAACCAATATAGAGAACATCCATGCCGCGAGCAGCACACACGCTCCATGAACCCCTGATTTTATGTTATACTGTAAGTGCGGGGCGAGACCGAGGGACGGTTTGTAGCAGCAAGCACGCCTCATAGAACATGGTTCGGCTTCCTTTGAGCACACACGGTTGACTTTAATGTCGTACGCAAAACTTTTAATC
>JAZREB010000140.1:0-2330 GCA_045660585.1 Faecousia sp.
AGTGAAGAAGTAAAAATTAAACTGTACCCCGTAGAATGGACACACCAAAGAGTGAAATTTTTGCCCTGTCCCTTAAAAATGGACATCAAAAAGTGACAAAAATTTCGTAGACCCTTTCGTGTGGACAATAGCCAACGGGGAAAAAGTGTGGTAGAATAGTACCCATGCAAGGCGTAGAAAGGAATGGGTACTATGAGTAACAAAATTCTAAACCCGGAAGAAATCGCAAGTTTAAAATCTAATCCGCACGTGGAGAGCGTAACTTGTCGGAGCATAACATTTACGCCGGAGTTTAAGCGACTTGCTTACCGTGAACTTCTATCCGGCAAGCAGATCCGAGATATTTTAGAGGACCATGGCATTGATTCCGGTGCTTTGGGAACTGTTCGGATCAATGGATTTATATCCCGACTCAGAGAATTTGCTGACCGCGAAGAAGGCTTCAAAAATCTGCGCCACTGCCCCAAAAAGCAAACGCCGGAAGAATGTAATCTCTCAGCTGAGAAACGGATCCGTCAGTTGGAGGCAGAATTGGCCTACACTCGACAGGAAGTGGAGTTCTTAAAAAAAGTGCAGGCGGCAGATATGGAGGCACGGAAAGCATGGGAATCCAAGCACCGGCAGAAGTAAAATACCGCCTCATTCAAAGCGCTACTTGTCGTGACAATAACATGCTGTCCATCAAGCTTCTGTGCGAGATTGCCGGGGTTTCCAGATCCGGTTACTACAACTGGATCAACAACGATTACAAGCGGCAACAGCAGGAAGAAACAGACGAAGCAGACTTCGCTCTTGTTCTGGAAGCTTATCGTTTTCGTGGATATGCAAAAGGAGCCAGAGGGATCCATATGCGACTTTTACACGAGAATATTCGCATGAATGTCAAGAAAATACGTCGTTTAATGAAGAAATACGGTCTTGTTTGTCCGATCCGCCGTCCCAATTCCTACCGTAAGATGATGAGGGAGCTTCGCACAAACCAGATCACGCCCAATGTAGTCAATCGAGAATTCCGCCTCCACGGTGCAAGGAAGATCCTTCTGACAGATATCACGTATCTGTTCTATCGGGGTGGCAAGTGCTACCTCTCCGTCATCATGGATGCCTACACGAAAGAAGCTTTGGCATGGCAAGTGAGTGAAAGTCTTGCAGTAGAGTTTGTGTTGGAAACCGTTGACCGCACGCAACGAGATCACGGGATGGAATTAGACAACGCTGTCATCGTCCATAGCGATCAAGGCTGCCACTACACCAGTCGAGCGTTCATACAGAAACTCTCGGATGCCTCCTTCGTGCAGTCCATGTCAGCAAAGGGCTGCTGTTGGGACAACGCTCCGCAAGAAAGCTTCTTTGGCCACATGAAGGACGAGATAGCCGCAGAAGTTGCCAGGTGCAAGAGTTACGTGAATGTTGTGGCACAGGTAGAAGACTGGATGGATTACTACAACAACGACCGGTACCAGTGGGGTCTGCTGAAGCTTTCTCCCACGGAGTTTTACAAGTATTTACAAACAGGCATTTATCCTCTATCTCAGTGGAATCAAACCTGAGGGATGGGTTTATCGCATTTGTTTCCAGGGGCAACGAAAAGGCAACGCACCTTGTTCGTGGTACGTTGCCCCTGCAAACCCACTCCGGCGCTCATGTCGCTCCCCAGCGTTGCACTATCCTCCGGAATGGTAAAGCATTTCTATTATACCACACTTTTTCGCAATTAACTTTTCACTTTTTAAAATTGTCCTTGACAAAGGGTACACCGCAAATCGACGAACCTCTTTCGAGATTCGTCGATTTTTGGTGGGCGAGGCGGGACTTGAAGCCGTATTATGTAAACCAACTCGTCCAGGTCTTCCTTGGAGTTTTTGGCTTTGGAGACAGCTCTCGACGACCTCTCAACCACCGAGGGTGTGTCAGCTAAGATAGCAAAGATTACTGCCTCAATTGTAGCTGGCAGATGGCCATTCCTTCGTACACCATTGCCCCGATTCTCTCTGCGGCTTCCTTAGCGGAAGAAGGAAGACGGAGATCATCCCCCCGTCTTGTTTATCCGAACCGCAAATGAGATTCCCGTTTCATGTGCATCTCGGATACATAGAATTTTCTCTTACTATATCATACACTTTTATAAGTTCAAATAAAAACAAAATCCGATGATATAAAAACTTCCCCGGGTTGAGGATGATCCTCAACCCGGGGAAATTGAGGGTTAGGGTGCGAAGTAGGCTTTGGCACTGTCGGCGTAGGCGAAAAGGGTCTTACACAGGGTGCCTAAGGTGCCGGTTTTGTTGTTGCCGTAGGTGTCAGCACTATATTGCAGCGTGCAGGAAACG
>JAZREB010000141.1:0-4582 GCA_045660585.1 Faecousia sp.
CTAAGTGCAAGGACAGCGAGATCGACATGGCTGTTCAGGTCAACGGCAAGCTCCGTGGTACCATCCACGTAGAGGCCGATCTGGATAACGACACCGTTATTGACATTGCTAAGAACGACGAAAAGATCGCCCGTTTCCTGGAAAAGAATGGCGGAAATATCGTTAAGACCATCGTTGTTAAGAACAAACTGGTGAATTTGATCGTAAAATAAGCATAAAATTCGAGTATAAAAGAAAATTACAATTATTTTAAAAAATTTTGTAGATTTCTCTTGACTTTTATCCAAAGTGCGATTATAATAAATCGTGCCTTTTGAGGCCCTGAACGCATCCTGGATTTAGCCGGATGTATCGGAGGGAGGGAAATCAATGTCTGAAATTCGAGTCAAAGAAAATGAATCTTTGGAGAGTGCTCTGAAGCGCTTTAAGAGATCCTGCCAGAAGGATGGCGTGATCGCTGAAGTTAAGAAGAGAGAGCATTATGTCAGCCCGAGTCTGAAGCGCAAGCAGAAGTCCGAGGCCGCTCGTAAGAACAAGAGAAGAGGTTTCTAATTATCCCTCGTCACTTTGTCTTCAAAGCACCCTGCTTGCAGGGTGCTTTTTCTTATCCCAAATGATTGGATGTTTTTAGGAGGACCTGTCTATGAAAGCTATGACACAAGCGATGATCCGCCATATTGTCGCCGGAGAGCGTGTTGTTCTTTGTACCATCCTTGCATCTTCCGGCTCATCCCCTCGGGGAGCAGGAGCGCGTATGGCTGTTTTCCGTGACGGAACCACCATGGGCACCGTGGGAGGCGGCCAGGTAGAGTATCTTGCATCCCGTGAGGCTATGGAGGTAATGGAGAGTGGAAATACCCTGATTCGATCCTTTGATCTGGCTCCTGCCCAGGTAGCTTCTATTGGTATGATCTGCGGTGGTAAAGTTACGATCTATTATCAGCTTCTGACGGAACAGGAGCTTCCTGTATTGTTGGATATGGAAAAGGCACTGTCCACAGACGAAAATGCATGGCTCTATCTCCTCATCCGAGAGGGGAGAGTGGAATCCTTCCGTGTAGTTACCGGGGAAGAAGCCCTGCAGGATCCCGAACATTACTGTGCCAAAGCGGTGCTTGTGCAGGGGAAACCTCTGGAATATTATGAACCCTTAATGCGAGCAGGCAGAGTATTTGTTTTCGGTGGTGGCCATGTGGGGCAAGCGCTGGTTCCTGTTCTTGCCGGTGTGGATTTCCGGGTTACGGTCTATGACAAACGTGAAGAAATTGCTACCAAGGAGCATTTTCCCTGTGCAGAAGAAGTTATTTTCGGCGATTATGAGCATATTTTTGATAAAATCACCTTAAAGCCTTCGGATTATGTTGTCATTATGACCCCCGGCCATGAGTCAGACTTTGCCCTTTTAGAGCAGGTTCTCCGTTACGAGACGACCTATGTTGGTTGTATCGGCTCTCGTCATAAGATCGCAAAGACTCAGGCACTCCTCCGTGAAGCCGGTATCAGCGAGGAACGGATCAAGAGTGTTCATTCTCCCATCGGCCTGCCTATCGGCGCTCAGACTCCTGCGGAGATCGCAATCTGCATTGCCGCAGAGATGATCCTCCACCGTTCTCAGAATCCATGATGCAACGTTGGAGTGAAGACACCATCCGTTTTATGGAGGATGCGTCTGTCTACGGGACTTATCATAAAGAACTGGCTGATATACTTTTGCCATATCTTCCTGTGTGCGGTCATATCTGTGATGCAGGCTGTGGATTGGGTCATTTGGCATTGGAATTATCTAAAGCGTGCAAATCTGTTACGGCAGTGGATGCCTCTTCCAACGCCCTTAGGGGATTGATGGCAAGAGAACTTCCCGGAAATTTAACGGTATGCCACGGGGATATTTTTGCTACGGAAGAGCGGTATGATGCCATGGTTTTTTGCTATTTCGGAAAGACGGAGGAGATCCTTCGTCTGGCAGAGACCGGCCGTACAGGCAGGATCCTGGTCGTTAGGAGAGACTGCGAAGCCCACAGCTTTTCAAAGACCACGGTTCTTCGCAAAGAACACAGCATTAACTTTCTGAAGCAGAGTTTGGAAGATAGAAATATTCCCTATGAATGTCGTAACATTTCTCTGGAACTGGGTCAGCCTTTTCGTGATATAAAAGATGCTATGGATTTTTTTCAATTGTACAATAAGAGTGACAAACCCATCTCTGAATCCGATCTGGAAGGGAAATTGCGCCCTACGGAAAAGTCACCCTTTACCTTGTACTATCCAAGCATGCGGGATATGGAGCTGATCGTATTTGATACAAAATATTTTTCTTAAAAGTTTGATTTATGTCTTGCTTTATGGTAAAAACAGTGATATAATCTGAGCGAAAGAATATGTTGGAGGTAGGTATTATGGAAGACAAGCTGGAATACACCACACCCCTTGCACAGATCGTAATTTTTCCGCAACAGGACATTTTGACTACAAGCGGGGACTACGGTATTCGGCTTCCTATGGACGATTGGGAGTAATGGTTTACGAGAAAGAGTATAGTTATTTGATTCACCTTCTTAGGTGTGCGATCAACGGAGACATTCCCCGGGAACTCCCTGAGGGAATGTCTTTTTCAAAGGTCTACCAATATGCTATGGAGCATGATGTAGCGAATTTGGCCTTTTATGCCGTTGAAAAGATGAAAAATTTCCCCGAGTCATCTTTGTATGAGACTTGGGCTATGCGCAGGGATCTTGCACTTGTTAGGGATATGCATCAAAGTTTTGCACACGGAGAACTGGCACAGTCCTTTGCCATAGCGGAAATACCCTTTAAAGAATTGCAGGGAACAGTCCTAAAGAAATTCTATCCCCGGACCGAATATCGTACAATGTCTGATTTGGATTTTATTGTCGAAGATTCTCGTCTGGAGGAATGTTATACCATTTTGAAAGATTTGGGTTATAGAGTTTCTCGAATCGGTACGGACGAGCTTGTGGGTTTCCGGGATCCTGATATTGTGGTTGAGATCCATACAGATTATTTTTCTCACAGGTCCGATTACTATGGTTTAATGGATTTGTCTTTTTCCGAAACACCGCCTACCGATATCGAATCTGCGACAGAACTGTATCTGTATAATATCCTCCATGTAGCCAAACATTATTTTGCGGGAGGGTGTGGGATTCGCAGAGTCCTTGATGTGTATTATCTTGATCGGTTTTGTGCTGACAAAATAGATCGAGCTGTTGCAGACGAGATCTTGAAAAAAGCTGACCTTACTTCCTTTTCTCGGGAACTGTCTGCTTTGGGGCGACAATGGTTTGCGGACGGAGTGACGGATAAGACAACGGCTGCTATGGAACAATACATTTTTCAATCGGGAACCCATGGTAAGCGAGAGAATTATATCCATAATAAGATCAGCCGTGGGCAAAAGGGAAAATATTCTACCTTTTATGCCAAGGCCAAATACCTGATTTCCAGAGTGTTTCCCGGTGACCGTGTGATGCTCAGAAACTACCCCGTACTACAGAAGTCTAAGATCCTATACCCTTTGTGCTGGTGCCATCGTATTGTGGCAATGCTATTAGGGAAGAACAGAAAAGCATGTTTTCGGGATATGAAACTAATTTTTCAGACGAAACAAGATCTCAGCATCTTTCCGCCTGAAAAGAAATAAGAATTTTAAGGCGGTACCCCGTCCGGTGCTTTTCTTGCTTTTGGAGAAAAATAGTGCTTGATTTTTCTGAAATCTATGCTATAATATTCTGGAATGGAGGCTTAGCTCAGCTGGTTAGAGCGCCTGCTTCACACGCAGGAGGTCACTGGTTCGAGTCCAGCAGTCTCCACCATAAAAGAACGAAAGTTATGATACCATTGGTATTGCAACTTTCGTTCTTTTTCTATACCCAAAAATCATTGCGATATAAAACAAAAAAATCCCCGGAAACCGAAGTTTCCAGGGATTTGGTGGAGACTGCTGGACTCGAACCAGTGACCTCCTGCGTGTGAAGCAGGCGCTCTAACCAGCTGAGCTAAGCCTCCATTGGTGACCCGTACGGGACTCGAACCCATGTTACAGCCGTGAAAGGGCCGTGTCTTAACCACTTGACCAACGGGCCGGAGAAAAGTTCCCTTGAAGGGTACCAGCGAGATGTTTTCACATCTCGCCGGTGATGGTAGCGGCGACTGGATTCGAACCGGTGACACTGCGGGTATGAACCGCATGCTCTAGCCAACTGAGCTACGCCGCCATGTCTTACCTCGACAAGGCAAGAGTTAATATAGCATATAGATGCCGCCTTTGTCAACACTTTTTTTGCAAAAAACGCACTTTTTTCTTTGACTAAAAAAGTATTGCATCGCGCGGAATTTCCGCTATCATGATACATAAGAATAAAAGGTGAGAGGAGATCGGCCATGAGCGTTCACGACAAGCGCCGTGCAGTGGCTATTCAAAAAGAACTGCAGCTGGTCTTGCGGCAGGAAGAGCGGCGCAAAGCCCCCGCCGCAAAGGTGCAGCCGGCGCGCTGGAAGCAGGAGCTGGAGCAGAAACTGCCGAAAAAGGTCTATGACGGCCTGCAGAAGTCGGATCGTAGCC
>JAZREB010000142.1:0-4373 GCA_045660585.1 Faecousia sp.
AAAAATTGTTGTAATACTTGACAAATCAAATACCTCGTGTTATGATGTATATCACGAATGGAGGTATTCTATGGATATTCAACTTAAACGCGGGCTGTTAGATATATGCGTTCTGGCAGCCATTAAAGACGCCAATTCCTATGGATACAAGATCATCAAGGATGTCAAACCCTATATAGAGCTATCCGAATCCACCCTGTACACCATCCTCAAACGGTTGGAAGGTGCGAATATGCTCACAGTGCACTCTGTAGAGCACGGTGGCAGATTGCGGAAATATTACCACATCACCCCTGCCGGGATCGCTCGTATCGAAGAATTCAAAGAAGACTGGAAAGAGATCCTGTCCATCTACCAATTCGTAACAAAGGAGGAATCAGAAAAATGACCAAGCACGAATTTCTGACCGCCCTACTGCGGGGTCTGGACAGTTTGCCGAAGAAAGATCTGGACGAAACCCTACATTTTTACGGTGAAATCATCGACGATCGTATGGAAGAAGGCCTACCCGAAGAAGAGGCAGTTGCCGCCGCAGGGGATGTAGAAGAAATCATCGCCCAAATCATGTCCTCCGTCCCCAAGGACACAAGTAAAAAGATCAAGCAGAAGAAAGGCAAGAAATCTCCCCGCCTGAAAACATGGGAGATCGTCCTCCTGGCAGTGGGCTCTCCCCTGTGGATCGCTCTGGGAATTGCGGCTTTCGCTGTTATACTCTCCCTTTTGATCTGCATGTGGGCTGTTGTCATCAGCCTGTGGGCCGCATTCGTATCCCTGAACGGCTCCGGATTTGGTGGTGTTCTGGGCGGAGTGATCCTCCTCTTTACATGGGATGGTATCGAAGGTATGGCACTCCTTGGCGGCGGATTGGTCTGCGGAGGATTGTCTATCTTCCTGTTCTATGGATGCAAGTGGCTCACGGAGCAGTGCGCCCTCCTAACCAAGAAACTGATCATGTGGATCAAAAGCATCTTCACGAAGAAAGGAGCGGAATAATCATGAAAAAATGGTTTATAATCGGTGGGATCATGATTTTTGTGGGATTGGTTCTGTTCGGTGTCGCCATGATTGAGACCGACCGGAGTTTTGAGGATCCGGATAACCAAGGCTACATGGCTACCCATGATGAGTTAGATCCATTTATCAATATCAAAATTGAATCCGACACCGATGATATCTACATTTTATATAGCGACAGCAAGGACACCGAAGTTCGAACTCCCATTCGTGAGCGCGAACGCTACATCGTCACTGTAGAAAAGGATACCCTCGTGATCCGAATGGACGATCAACGGAAATGGTACGATTACATTTCTATCTTTGACAATTCCGGAGCTATAACCCTGTCCCTCTCGGAAACAGACTACGGTGATCTGCACATTTCCGCAGATACTTCAGATGTGACGATCGATGAGCCTTTCACATTTGCATCTGTTAATATTGCGGTTTCCACCGGTGATATAGAGTACTGTCCCTCTGCTACCGGGGATGTGAGCCTCAGAGCATCTACAGGTTCCATCTATGCAAATTGCGAAAAAGCCAATAACATGACTGTCAAAGTTTCCACCGGCGATATTTTCCTGGAGGAAATCACTTGTAACGGAGATCTAACCCTTACCTCCTCTACAGGGGATGTCGAGCTAACAAATGTACAGTGCCAAAACATGTTTACCAAAGGAACTACAGGTAAGTTCACCACAAACGGCGGTTCCGTAACCGGAAAACTGACCGTAAAGCGTACCACCGGAGACGTGACCTTGCATGGATTTAAAGCCGCCGAAATTGAAATTGAAACCGATACCGGAGATGTAAGGGGCACGCTCTTAGAAAACATGGATTTCCATACAGAAACCTCCACCGGATCTGTAAGGGTCCCCCATAGCTTCACCGGCGGTCTGTGTAAAATCACCACATCTACAGGGGATATTGAGTTTTCCATTTCCTGAAATATAGAGCAGTTGGCTCGTAATGAATGGTGAATGATGCACCCCCACCAAGGAATAGTGAATAATTGATGTGTGTCCATGGATTTAAAGCACCCATAGTCAAAGAACTGCAAATCACAGTTTATACTTATTTCTAATAAAACGGATTAACCGTTTTATTATGCCGCTGGTAAGCGGCATGGCGGCAAAGCCGCCAAGAAATGCTGTGTAATACTGTTCTTGCCGCCGAAGGCTAAGCAGGATATTCATCCTGCAATAAAATGGTTTTCAAACCATTTTATCAAGAAACAGTATTATCGCTATGTTTCGTCCCGAAGGGACACAAAAAACGACAAGAAAAAACCAAAACAAGAGCGGAGCGTTGGAGAGGAGTCCAGAGGAGAGGGCCTTTATTTTCCGAGGTAGAAGGTTACGAATCCTATGGATTTACGAAAGGAAAAAGTTGGCGCCTCTCCTCTGGTCGAGTCTTTGGATACTTTCTTGGCGAATCAAGAAAGTATCGCCCCCGGCAGGGGGGACACGGTAAGCCTGAGTCATAAAATGATCGTATTCAACGCAATGCAGGACGTATGGAGCAAAAACCAAAAAAATCAAAAAAACAGCCTGATAAACGGGAATTTTAAGATTTATATTCTAAAAAAGCCTCTGCCGCCCGGCAGAGCCTTTTTCTTATTTGTGGTAGAGGTTGTTATTTTCGTAGGTGGCTTCGCAGGTCAGGTGGATACCCAGCTTGCGCAGGACACTTTCGTCTACAGAGGAAAGTAGAACCGTAGAGTGGAGCTGACTGCCGTTTAGCTTTTCCAACTGAGCCATGGCGCGACGGGCATTGATATCCGTAGCGGCGCAGATGGCAAGGGCAATCAGTACCTCGTCGGTGTGAAGTCTGGGGTTCTGGCTCTGCATGTGGTCAACCTTAAGAGTCTGGATAGGAACGATAACATTGGGAGAAATCAACTCGATCTCG
Source organism: Faecousia sp. (assembly GCA_045660585.1). Lineage (GTDB taxonomy): Bacteria > Bacillota > Clostridia > Oscillospirales > Oscillospiraceae > JAZOXB01. The sequence continues at coordinate 2,908 of JAZREB010000142.1, forward strand.
TCCTCGATCTTAGCCAAGGTTTTCAGAGCATTGAGGAGCGCTGCGGAAGCAGGGCCCATAAGAACTGTAGTTCGCCCTGTAACCAGCCGTCCGTCGGGAAGCTCCAGAGCTACCGCAGGCTTTCTCGTGCGGTTGGCTACTGCAAGGGCCGCAGGGACGGTCTTTCGGTTTTCCGGCTCGATCCGCAGGGCACGCATGAGGCGTTCGATACGATGGCGTTCGCCTCGCTTCCCGGTGTGCTGTTTTTCCTGACAGGCGGCGTGGAAGAATCGGCGGATGACCTCTTGCTTGGCGGCTTCACAGCACGCCTCGTCATCACTGATGGCATATGCCAGCATATTGACACCCATATCCGTAGGGCTCTTATAGGGGCACTCTCCGTAGATACCCTCGAAAATCGTCCGCAAAACGGGGAAAATCTCTACATCTCGGTTATAGTTGGTGGTAGTCTGACCGTATGCTTCTAAATGGAATGGGTCGATCATGTTCACATCGTCTAAGTCTGCCGTTGCGGCCTCGTATGCCAGGTTCACGGGCTGCTTCAGGGAGAGATTCCATACAGGGAAGGTCTGAAACTTTGCATATCCTGCCTGCACGCCACGCTTATTCTCGTGGAAGAGCTGGGACAGACATGTTGCCATTTTTCCGCTACCGGGGCCGGGAGCGGTGACCACTACCAGGGGTTTGGTGGTCTCGATATAGTCATTCTTGCCGAAACCGCCGTCACTGACAATGAGATCAATATCCTCAGGATAGTTGGGGATATTATACAGGCGGTAGACATTGAGGCCGTGTTCTTTCATACGAGTCTCGAACACTACTGCAGAGGGCTGGTCTGCAAACTGGGTCATTGCAATATTATTGACCAGCAAGCCATAGGAACGGAATATATCAATGAGGCGAGCCACGTCTGTATCATAGGTAATGCCCAGATCGCCACGACGTTTACTGCCCTCGATATCTGCGGCATTGATAGCAATGACGATCTCTGCCTGATCCCGAAGTTCCAGAAGCATCTGTAGCTTGTTGTCCGGAGCAAAGCCCGGCAAAACTCTGGCGGCGTGGTTATCGTCAAAGAGCTTTCCGCCAAATTCCAAATACAGCTTGCCACCAAAGCGCTGGATCCGTTCGCGAATATGCTGGGATTGTAGCTGAATATATTTTTCAGAATCAAAACCGATTTTCATGCTTCGCCCTCCTGTATATTGTTCCCTCATAGTATAACAGATTTTGCACGGATAAACAAGTAGATTCTCTTTCTTTTTGAAATTTTCATAAAGAAAGGATCTTCCCCTTTAAAATCCCATATACTCCCCATATAACATACTCGCCCCACCAAATTCCCGTTTAGCGCACCGATGGTGCGAATGATATATCTACGATATGATATACCCCACGGCTGTGGGGCATGATATACCTACGGTATGATATACCTCGCCAAGGCGAGGCATGAATGTGTGCCCCAA